>JALUJC010000283.1 GCA_027053375.1 Caldifarciminota bacterium | reverse complement strand
TGTATGAGAACGTGCACCGGTATGGGGACAGCCGGGCCAGTTACACCTTTGAGGTGATTCTGGATGCGGATGGGACCATCCACTACAGTTACCAGACCCTCAACGGGACGGTGACCAGTTCCACGGTAGGGTTGCAGGGGGGCAGTGGAACCGGGTTGAAGGTGACCTACAACGGATCGTACAGCGGGCATCCCGAGGCGGGGCTGACCATCCGTTTCACGCCTGGCAATGGTCCTGCGAAGGCGGTGCAGGCGTCGGTTGGGGGTGCGCGTTTGACGGGTGTGCGTGTGGTGGGCCGGACGCTGCGGTTCGGTGTGCGGCTGACACAGCCCGGTGCGGTGCGTGTGCGGTTGCTGGATGCGCTGGGCCGTCAGGTGGTGGTGCGCCGCTGGGGTGCGCTGTCTTCGGGGATGCATGCGCTGAGCCTGCCGCTCACCTCCCGGGCTTCGGGGGTGTACTTCCTCCGCGTGGAAACCCCCACCACCGCCCTCACCCGCAAAGTCTGGCTTGGCGTTCGTTGACGATTCTGTGCCTTCCCTTTATGGTAAAAGCGGGCGTGTGACCGGGGGTTGAAACAGGAGGCGATCCTTGACACTGGAAGATTATGTGAAAAAAGCAGAGCGGCCCTGGGTGACCTTTTATGGGAAGGGGGTTCCGGATCACATTGACTACCCCGTGGTTCCCGTTTATCACCTCCTGGATGAAGCACGTGCCCGCTATCCCCATGTCATTGCCACAGTGTTCTACGGAAGGAAGAAAACCTACCGGGAACTGCATGAAGATGTAGAAAGACTGGCCACCGCTTTCCAGAAGGTGCTGGGCATTGAAAAGGGTGACCGGGTTGGATTGCTTCTTCCCAACAGTCCACAGTTTGTTGCATCCTTCTATGCACTGCTGAAGGCTGGGGCTGTGGTTGTTCAGATGAACCCTCTTTATACCCCTGAAGAGCTGCAGCATCTTGTGGAGGACTCTGGCGCGCGTGTAATTGTGACCCTGGATTTCCTCTATCCAAAAGTCGCACCTCTCATTGAGAAGGGGTTGCTGGATCAGGTCGTGGTGGCACGCCTTCAGCGGGAAATGGGCCAGCCCTATCGGTTTCTGTTTCCTCTGAAATTGCGCGTGGAGGGAAGGACGTACCGACCTCCAGTGGATGGGCGGAGGGTGTTTTCCTATGAGGAACTGCTGAAAAGCCCTCTGGATCGTGCGCCCGTTCGCATTGATCCCCGGGAGGATGTGGCGCTCTTTCAATATACGGGAGGAACCACCGGACTTCCCAAAGCCGCCATGCTGACCCATTTTAATCTGGTTGTGAACGCCCTTCAGGTGCAGGCCTGGTCGGAAGAGGTGACACCCGGAAAAGAGGTGGTCATGGGGGTGATCCCCTTTTTCCATGTCTATGGGATGTCCGTGTCCATGAATTTTGCGGTGGCATCGGCAGCCACCCTGGTGATCCTGCCGCAGTTCCATATCAAAGAAACACTCAAACACCTGCAGAAGTACCGGGTCACCTTCTTCCCGGGCGTTCCTGCCATGTACATCGCCCTGTTGCATCACAAAGATGCAAAACGTTATGACCTTTCCAGTATCAAGGCATGTATCTCGGGATCGGCCCCGCTTCCTGTGAAGGTCAAAGAGGATTTTGAGAAACTCACGGGTGCCAAGGTGGTGGAGGGCTACGGCCTTTCCGAGGCTTCACCGGTAACGCACTGTAACCCGGTCTATGGATTGAACAAGCCGGGTTCAGTGGGGCTGCCCTTCCCGGATACCCTTGCCGCAGTGGTGGATATGGAGGATGGTCAGACCGTTCTTGGTCCCGGAGAAGTTGGGGAGCTGGTGGTGTATGGGCCACAGGTGATGAAGGGCTACTGGAATCGTCCAGAAGAAACGGAAAAAACCCTGAAGGGCGGTTGGTTGTATACCGGGGATATCGCCCGAATGGACAAGGATGGGTACTTCTATATCGTGGATCGCAAGAAGGACATGATTCTGGTAGGGGGCTACAACGTCTATCCGCGTGAGGTGGAGGAGGTGTTGTACCAGCACCCGGCGGTCCGTGAGGCTGCGGTCGTGGGGGTTAAAGATGAATTTTATGGGGAAGTGGTGAAAGCTTTTGTGGTCCTGAAGGAGGGCATGCAGGTCACCGAAGAGGAACTGATCGCATTCTGCCAGGAAAAGCTTGCCAAGTACAAGGTACCGCGGAAGATTGAATTCCGGGACACCTTGCCCAAGACTTTTGTGGGGAAAGTGCTGCGTCGGGAACTGAGAGATCAGGAGGGTACCCATGCGGATGCATGACCTGGTGGAAACCAATCAAACCAAGATGGTGCTGCTGGTGATGGATGGGCTGGGGGGCATACCGCATCCCGAGCACGGGGGGAGAACGGAACTGGAAGCAGCGAAAACACCCAACCTGGACGCCCTGGCGGAACGTTCTGCGCTGGGGATGCACCAGATGGCGGTGGGGATCACGCCTGGAAGCGGACCCGCCCATATGGCGCTGTTCGGGTACGATCCTTTTCAACATGTGATCGGGCGTGGGGTGCTGGAAGCCCTGGGTCTGGGAATTCAGCTGGAAAAGGGAGACGTGGCCCTGCGGGGCAATTTTGCAACGCTGGATGCGCAGGGAAAGGTGGTGGACCGACGGGCGGGGCGGATTGATACAGACGAGGCACGAGGACTGCTGAGCCGGCTCCATGAGGCCATTCCCCGAGTGGAGGATGTGGAGATTCTCTGGGTCCCCGGGAAAGAACACCGATTCGCACTGGTCCTTCGTGGTCCAGGACTTTCGGAAAAGGTGGGGGATACCGATCCCCAGAAGACCGGTGTGGCACCGAAAGAGCCTGGGGCGCAGGATCCCGAAGCGGAGAAGACCGCACGAATTCTCTCTGATGTGGTTCGCCGTGCACGTGAGGTTCTGAGTTCTCATGCCCATGCCAATGGGATTCTTCTCCGCGGCGCCAGCCAGCTTCCCCACCTGGAGACCCTGGAGGATCGGTGGCGCGTTCGGGCCATGGGTCTGGCCACATACCCCATGTACAGGGGCATCGCGCAGCTGGTGGGGATGGTTACCCCCTATGTGGAAACCTTTGAAGAAGCCCTGGAAAAATTGCGACAGGCCTGGAAAGACTACGATTTCTTTTTCCTTCACTACAAAGATCCGGATAAAAAAGGAGAAGACGGGGATTTTGAAGGGAAGGTTCGGGCCATTGAGGCGCTGGACACCATGCTTCCAACAATTCTGGATCTGGGCCCCACGGTGCTGATGGTGACGGGAGATCATGCCACGCCTTCTCTGTACCGCGCCCATTCCTGGCACCCGGTTCCGGTGCTGCTGCATGGTCCCTTCGCCGGTGCGGATGGGCTTTCACCTTTTTCAGAAAAAACCTGTCTCCGGGGATCGCTGGGCAGGGTGGCCACCGGGGTGCTGATGCGCCTCATCATGGCCAATGCGGGGCGGATCCGGAAATATGGCGCATGAACCTTCACGCCACAGGCTGAAAGATCGGCCGCTGGTGCGCCGATGGGGAGACCGTTCTCTGGAGGTGCGGCCCCTGGGCGACGGAGTGTTCCACCTGATCTGGAAGGACCCCCGCGGCTCACAGGAAAAAGTGGTGGTGGTGGAAGGGGACGAAGCGGACCTGGAGGAACTCCCGGCCTACCCATCCCGTCCTGTCCGTGTGGTCCTGACCCCCCCGGTCTCACTGGCAGCAAAAGGTAAGGCGCGCCTGTTCGTTTCTGTACCCCTGGATGTGGAACTTCTGCTTCGGGAGCCGGGACATCCCCCGGTCCATCTGCTGCGTATCTCGCCCCATCCCTGGAAGGAGGCATGGTTCGGGGATCGGGAATCAGGAATGCTGGTGTACCATCACAGGTCTCCTGTGATTCCCCGGCTGGAGGGTCCGCCCCCGGACGATCCAGGTGTGTGGGTGCCCCTGCAGATCGAGAATATGGTCCGTGAGGTTCGCGAACTGGACGCCATGGTTCTGGATACCTACCAGCTCAGCCTGTACCTCACCTCTGAAGGGGTGCCAGTGGCGGAAGAAGTGGACGTGAAGATTCGGGACCAGGAAGTGGAGGTTCGGTATACAGATCGCAAACCTGGAGAGGCGGACACACTGGTCCGACACGGGATGGAGTCTGTTCGGGAGCTGGGGCTGGAACGTCTGGCACGTCGTTCTTTTCGGCTGCTTCTTTCGTCCATTCCCGGACTGGGAGGACGTTCATGAAGCTGGAAGAACTTCTGCACACCTGGTGGTTCCCCTGGGTGCTCCGGGTCCTGGGGACTTTGTTTCTGTACCTGGTCTATCGGGTTGTCCTGCGGTTTGTGCTTCCCCGTGTTCAACGGGGATTGGAGGCCACGCAGGGGGTGCATGTGGCCACCATGGCCGAACGTTTTGGGCGTTACCTGATCTTTCTGGCGTTTCTGCTCGCTGTGCTGGTGCTCTTCGGGGTCAACATCGGAACCATGGTGGCCGCACTGGGACTTTTCTCCGTGGCCATCGGTTTTGCTGCGCAGACCTCGGTGTCCAACCTGATTTCCGGGTTGTTCCTGTTGTTTGACCGTCCTTTTGAGGTCGGCGACTTTGTGCGCGTGGGGGACACCCTGGGCACCGTGCTCTACATTGATCTGCTCTCCACCAAAATGCGCACACCTGACAACCTGTTTGTTCGGATTCCCAATGAGCAGGTGTTGCGGAGTGTGACCGTGAACTATACACGCTATCCCATTCGGCGCCTTTCCATTCCTGTGGGGATCTCCTATGATGCAGATCCCTCACAGGTCCGGGAGATCTTGATGGGGTGGCTTCAGAAAAACCCGTATGTGCTGGCAGATCCTCCACCGGATGTATGGATCACCACGTTCGGGGATTCAGCGGTGGACCTCACCGTTCAGGTGTGGGTGCGCCGTGAAGAGTTTATACAGGCAAGAAATGCATTGATCACCGGCATCAAACAGGAGCTGGAGCGCCACGGGGTGGAGATTCCCTATCCTCAGCAGGTGGTGCATCTCCGGCCCACCCCTGAGGCATGAACACAGCGGTCGATGTCTTCCTGGGGTACCTTGCCAGTCAGCGAGGGCTGGCAAAAAACACCCTGAAGGCGTACCGCTCGGATCTTCAGCGCTTTTTTCAGTTTCTTGAGGTTCGCGGGATCTTACTCCAGGATGTGGACCTGACAGTATTGCGAGCGTTTCTTGCGCGACTGGAAAGGGAGGGCCTGCGCCCCACCACCCGCGCACGCTACACCACCACACTCCGGCGGTTTTTTGGATATCTGGTCCGGGAGGGCATCCGTGCCGACAACCCCGCTGAGTTGCTGGGCCGCCCCCGTGCACGGCGAACCCTGCCCCGGTTTCTTACCCTGGGGGAGGTGGAGGCGTTGCTGGAGGCACCGGATACCTCTTCTCCTCTTGGAATACGGGATCGTGCACTGCTGGAAGTGATGTATGGCAGTGGATTGCGCGTCAGCGAAACCGTGGGCCTTCGGACCCGGGATCTGGATCTTCGTGAACGTGCTGTTCACGTGCATGGGAAAGGCGAAAAGGTGCGCTGGGTCCCTTTGACCGAGCCAGCGCGAAGGTGGGTGGCCCGGTATATCCGAGAGGTTCGCCCTGAACTGTCTTCCCGGGTCCGATCAGACAGCGGTGTGCTGTTTCTGAATGTGCGTGGGCGGCCTCTTTCCCGGGTCTGGGTATGGAAAATGCTTCAGCGCTACGCCTGGCGTGCGGGGATCCGCCCCCCTCTCCACCCTCACATGCTCCGGCACAGTTTTGCCACCCATTTGCTCTCCCGTGGAATGGACCTGCGGACCCTTCAGATGCTGCTGGGGCACGCATCTCTGAGCACCACCCAGGTGTATACCCATCTGGATCTCGCGTCTCTGAGACAAAGTGTGGATCGTTTTCACCCGAGGAGTTAGGTATGCTTGCACGGTTGTACTCTGCAGCAGTGCGCGGTGTGGAAGGTTACCGTGTGGAGGTGGAGGTGGATCTCTCCCCCGGGTTGCCGCATTTCACGCTGGTGGGTCTGCCGGAGGGTGCGGTACGGGAAAGCAAGGAGCGAGTGCTTGCCGCCATCAAGAACGCGGGTTTCACCCTTCCTATGAAGCGCATCACGGTCAATCTGGCACCTGCGGATGTGCCCAAAATGGGATCTGCCTTTGATCTTCCTGTGGCCCTGGGCATTCTTGCGGCGGCGGGGTACCTGCCTGAAACCACCCTTCGGGAGCATGTGGTGCTGGGAGAACTGGCGCTGGATGGAATGCTTCGTCCTGTTCGGGGTGTGCTGGCTGTGGCCCTGAGCCTGAAGGAGGAACCGCGCAGGTTGATCCTTCCAGAATCGGTTGCCCGGGAAGGTGCGGTGGTGGGAACGGTAGAAGTCCGGGGTTTCAGGCATCTCAAGGAGGTCGTGGACTTCCTCCAGGGCGAGCGTTCTCAGGAACCGGTACATGTGGATGCGCGAGCGCTGTTTGAAGCCCATGCACAGGATCGTGTGGACTTTTCCGAGGTACGCGGACAGCAGCATGCGAAACGTGCGCTGGAAGTGGCGGCCGCCGGTGCACACAACGTGTTGATGGTGGGTCCTCCGGGTTCAGGAAAAACCATGCTTGCACGTCGCCTCCCCACCATTCTACCCAAAATGACTCTGGAGGAAGCCCTGGAGACCACCAAAATCCACTCAGTGGCCGGGTTGCTCCCGGAAGACCAGGGACTGGTGGCCGTACGACCCTTTCGGTCACCCCATCACACCATTTCGGATGCGGGCCTGATTGGAGGAGGTGCGGTTCCACGACCCGGGGAGGTCTCCCTTGCGCATAACGGGGTGCTCTTTCTGGACGAGATGCCCGAGTTCTCCAGAAATGTGCTGGAAGTGCTGCGACAACCGCTGGAGGATGGGCGGGTCACGCTGGCCCGCGCCCGTATGACGGTATCTTATCCTGCAAGGTTTATGCTGGTGGGTGCCATGAACCCGTGTCCCTGCGGGTACCTGACCGATCCTCGACATGACTGCACCTGTACACCAGGGCAGATTCACCGGTATTTTGCCAAAATCTCCGGTCCATTGCTGGACCGTGTGGACATCCACCTGGAAGTTCCTGCGCTCCCTGTGGAGGAACTGCGTCAGCGTCAGCCCGGAGAACCCTCCGAACATATCCGGGCAAGGGTGGAAGAGGCGCGAGAACGACAGCGAAGAAGGTTCCGAAATCACCCCGGCGTGCACGCCAATGCCCACATGGGAGAGCGGGAAATCCGGGCGTTCTGTACGCTGGATCACGAGGGAGAACAACTCCTGGTTTCGGTTGTGGAAAGGCTGGGATTTTCTGCCCGGGCCTATGGGCGGATTTTAAAGGTTGCGCGGACCATTGCCGATCTGGAGGGTGCGGAAAGGATCCAGCCCGCCCATGTGGCGGAAGCGGTACAGTACCGTACCCTGGATCGCCAGAACTGGTACACACTTTAATCACAGGAGGTGTGCGATGCGCTGGGTTGATCGTGCAGTACGCTGGATGTTCGTTGTATGCCCTGTCCTGCTTCAGGCCTACTCCTCCGGGCCACCCAACGGGTATACCGGCGCACCGGGAGACCTTGGCATATGTACGGCCTGTCACGGCGCGCCGGGAAGTCAGGGATCCCTGAGCATTGTGTTCCCCGGCAGCACCTATGCAGCGCAGGATACGGTGCTGGTCTCGGTGGTTTTGACGGATCCTCAGGCGAGCCGGTGGGGATTTGAACTGGTGGCGCTGGATGGAAACAGTGCCACGGCTGCTTCTGCGGGGACGCTGGTACCGGCAGATGGAACCACCCAGATCTCCACTTCGGGTTCCCGGACCTACATCAAACACACCTCCGGTGGCACCTATCCGGGGCAGACACTTCAGGCGCAGTGGACGTTTTTCTGG
>JALUJC010000282.1 GCA_027053375.1 Caldifarciminota bacterium | reverse complement strand
TGGGTGCTGGGAGGCGCCATGGGCTACGTCTGGGGCCGCTGGGTGGCCGGACGATCCAGACGAAGCGAACCAATCAGAGACGATACGCTGGAAAATCCCTGATCTCGCAGGTAGTCCGGGAGTCGCGCAAGAATCCGGTAGGGGAGTTCAGGGTCCACAAACAACGCGGATCCAATCTGGACCGCCCGCGCGCCCACCAGGAGATACGCCACAGCCGAGTCAAAATCGTGGATCCCACCCACAGCAATCACAGGAATCCCCACCGCTCCAACCACCTCATGCACCCAGTAAAGGGTCAGGGGGTGAATGGCCGGACCGGACACGCCCCCCATTCCGCGATGCAGAAGAAATCTGCGCCGTGCAACGTCCACCGCCATCCCGGGGTAGGTGTTTGCCACCACCACGGCATCCGCACCTCCCTGCTCTGCCGCCCGTGCTTCCTCCCGCACATCCACTCCTGAGGGCGTCAGTTTGATCCAGAGCGGGAACCGCGTACGCGCACGCATCCCCCGGACCAGTCGCTCAAGCAGGCCTAAATCCTGGCCGAACCACAGCCCCCCCTCCACATTGGGGCAACTCACATTGACCTCCAGGGCAAGGATCTCCGGTTGATGGGCTTCCACCTTCTCTGCAAGGGCGTAAAACTCCTCCTCTGACCGACCCTCCACATTCAGCACCACGCGCACACCCCGTTCACGAAGCAGGGGAAGGACACGGTGTAGATAGGCTTCCAGACCCATATTCTCCAGGCCAATACTGTTCAGCAGTCCGCACCTTGTCTCGGCGATCCGGGGGCGTGGGTTCCCTTCCCGGGGACGCAGCGTGAGGCCTTTGCTCACCACGGCACCCAGACGCTGGACGGGAAAAGATTCCAGGAGTTCATGCCCATACCCGAAGGTACCCGAGGCCGTGAGCAGGGGGTTGGGCAGCGTGACCTGTCCGATGGTTGTTGAGAGATCCGGCGTGTTCACCCTTTCCTCCCTTTCCAGAGACGACGAATGCGCGCACGCAAAACCTTTTCTTTTCCCTGATCGGTGCCCTCATACAGTCGGAGATCCTTTAGCGAAGGGGGAAGGAACGTCATGTCCACAAAATGCTCGGGGTACGCATGGGCATACCGATAGCCTTCCCCGTATCCCATGGATTTCATCATTCGTGTCACCGGATTCCGGAGCGCAAGGGGCACAGGTTCCTTCAGGGTTTTTCTGGCGACCTCCTGCGCCTTTTTCAATGCCATGTAGGCACTGTTGCTCTTTTCCGTCGCTGCCAGATAGATCGTGGCTTCCGCCAGAGGGATGGCCCCCTCCGGCAACCCGATCATGTGAACCGCATGGAAGGTGGACACCGCCAGGGTCAGGGCCTGGGGATCTGCAAGTCCGATATCCTCAGCGGCAAGAATAATCAGGCGACGCGCGATAAAAAGTGGATCTTCTCCGCCCTCCAGCATGCGTGCAAGCCAGTAGATCGCCGCATCCGGGTCCGACCCCCGGACGGATTTGATAAAGGCACTGATCAAATCGTAATGCAGATCCCCATGCTTGTCGTGAAAGGCTTTGCTTTCATAGGCAGCCTCCACCTGCTCGCGACCGATCGGGGTGCCTTTCTGAACCTCGGGCGCATAGAGTTCCACCACGGTTTCCAGGGCATTGAACAGGGACCGCGCATCTCCGTGGGCATGTTCAATCAATGCCTGCACCGCTTCCTCCGTCAGCTGGATGCGATAGGCACCCAGTCCCCGTTCGGGGTCCTTCAGGGCACGCATCAGAAGCGTGCGAAGAGCCTCATCGTCCAGCGGTTCCAGGCGATATACCCGCGTTCTGGAAAGGAGGGCCGGGATCACCTCAAAGGATGGATTTTCCGTCGTGGCACCGATCAGGGTCACCAGTCCTTCCTCCACATGCGGAAGAATGGCGTCCTGCTGTGCCCTGTTCCAGCGGTGAATTTCATCCACCAGCAACACCGTGGGACGGCCTGTGGATCTCAATTTCCGGGCACGTTCCACCACCTGACGGAGATCACGTACCCCGGAGGTGACCGCAGAAAGTCGCTCCAGATGCGCTTCCACCCTTTCTGCAAGAAGCATGGCGAGGGTGGTCTTTCCCGTGCCCGGAGGCCCCCAGAGGATCATGGAGTGCACCTTTCGCTGCAGGTACATCTGGCGCAGGGGTTTTCCCGGACCCACCAGGTGGGACTGCCCCACAAACTCCTCCAGGTTGCGTGGCCGCATTCGGGCCGCCAGAGGTGGACGCGGAGCAGGAGAACCAAAGAGATCAGACATCACGAAACCACCGGAAGGCGAATGCGCACCGTGGTGTGTTGCGCGCTGTCGTTGACGAGTTCGATTTCGCCTCCCAGCTGAAGAAGCCAGTGATACACGGCATACAACCCCA
>JALUJC010000281.1 GCA_027053375.1 Caldifarciminota bacterium | reverse complement strand
CAGCACGGCCATTCTGATTGTCAACAACGTGCGAGATCGTCACACCGATCGTACAGCAGGGAAACGAACCCTGGCGGTGCGTCTTGGAAAACGGGGATCGCTGGTGGAATATGCGCTCTGTCTGGGGGGGGCGTATGGGGTGGCCGTGGGATTTGCCTGGATGGAACGACGTCTCCTGTTGCTGTTGCCTCTGCTTACGCTTCCCACCGCAGTTCGTCTGTACCGCCTGCTTCGGGATCAGGAGGGCCGGGCGCTGAACGATGTGCTGGCGGGCACCGCACGCCTTCTCCTTCTTTTTGCTCTGTTGTTTTCCCTGGGTCTGGTATGGTCACGGTGAGGGGGCTTCGTCTGGATGTGGTGCCGGTGAACCTTGCACCGGTTCCACCCCTACCCTCCCGGCGGTCCTTCATTGTGCACGTCCACGGACACGGGATGGAGGGATGGGGGGAGATCTGTTGTGAGCCTTTTTCCCCCTCGCGGTACGATGTCGTGTTGCAGGAATGGATCCGTCAGTTCCCCTCCTGGGTGCTGACCCTTACAGGGGATGGGGTGCAGGGATTGCCCGGTGCGCCTTCTCCCGTGGTCTGGGGGGTGGAAAGCGCGTTGCTTGACGCGCTGGCCCGTCGTGAAGATCGTCCGCTGGCGACCCTGCTCGCGTCGCGTGTGTCTCCGGTCCAGGTATGGGCCTGGGGTGGGGAGGTGAGAGAAGGTGCATGGCGGGCATATCAAACAGCCCGGGAGCAGGGATATTCTGTGATCAAATACAAACTGCGCCGTCTCAAGGAGGATCTTCGTCATCTGGCCCGGATGCTTCGCGGTCGTACGGGCCCGGAGCTGTGGCTGGATGCCAACGGACATTTTGCTTTGCAGGCCTGGCGGCATATGGAAGTGTTCACGCAGACCCTGCCCCTGCGGGGTGTAGAAGAACCCTGTGCGTCCTGGGAACAGGGATGTGCGGCGTTGCCGTTCCCTGTGTGGCTGGATGAGTCGGTGGTGGATCCCGAAGCCCTGATGGAACGCCTGCATTCGCCCATTGCCGGGGTGGTGCTCAAACCGGCCCGTCTGGGGTCCTGGCAGGAATTGAAACATCGGGTGGAACGCATCCGGTCGGCCGGGAAAGCTGTGGTGCTGACCCATGTGCTGGAAGGAAACATAGGACGGCTTCATGCGCTGCACCGGGCGGCAGCACTGGGACTTCCCGGTCCCCACGGGCTTCATCTCCCGGACGGAGAACCTGTCTGGGCCGTGGGTGACGCACCGGGTATCGGGGAGGTGAACCCATGAGGAAAGATCCCGTGGTGCTCCTGGGCATGCATCGATCAGGAACCACGTTGCTGGTTTCCTGGATGGAAGAACTCGGAGTGTATATGGGCAGGGCGAAGGACGGAAACCGGGAAGCTCTGTTTTTTCAGCAGCGCAATCGACGTATGATGGCCCTTGCAGGTGCAAGCTGGCTCTATCCGGACCCCTTTCTCTGGTGGATCCAGGACCCTGAGCGTCGTCTTTTCCTTCTCCGACGACTCCGGCGGGATGTGGAGAAGACACTGGAGAAGGAATATCTCCCTTCCAGGAACCAGTGGCCCTCAATCTGGGGCTGGAAGGACCCGCGCACGGTGTACACCCTGGAGTTGTGGCGGGAGCTTTTCCCCGATCTGCGGCTGGTGGTGATTCGCCGCCATGGGGTGGATGTGGCGGTCAGCCTGATCCGGAGAGCGGAACAGGCCTGGAGGGACTACCAGGAACGCTGGGGACAGAAGGACACCTGGGGTCCGCCCATGGATGGTGTGGAACGCATTCCCCTCGCACAGGCCTTTGATCTGTGGGTTCGGTACAACGCGCGTCTGGATGACCTTCACCGTAACTGGCCTGCGCTTCCCTGGCTGGAGCTACGGTATGAACAGGTGCTGAAGCATCCGCGGGACACCTTGAAGGCGCTGGCGGAATTCCTCGGGGTTTCGCTGGAGGATGACCGGATTCAGCGACTCACAGAATCGCTGGATCCGGACCGTGCATGGCGGTATCGTTCGGATCCGGATCTGCGCGCATTTGCAGCCCAGAAGGAAGCGTACCTTGCCCGGTATGGCTACCGTCCCTGAACTGACGCTGCTTTTTGTGAACTGGAACGGCGGGGACGACCTTCTCCGTGCACTGAGAAGTGTGCGAGACGATCCCGGGTTCCGGCAGTGGGGGCAGGTATGGGTGGTGGACGGCAATACCCGCAATCCTTCCCCGGATGCTGCGCGTGAGGTCTATCCCGAACTTCGCTGGATCCAGCTTCCCGACAACCCCGGCTATGGGGGGGCTGTGAATCGTGTGTTGCGCGAAATTCCCACCCCCTACCTCGCTGTGGCCAATACCGACCTATGGTTTCCTCCGGGGACGCTGGGGTAC
>JALUJC010000280.1:2736-7940 GCA_027053375.1 Caldifarciminota bacterium | reverse complement strand
TTTACTGGTGGGATGGGGAAACCTGTTTGATCGGATCTATGAGTTTCTCCTGTGGTTGCTCACGGTGCGGTATCTCTCGCCCAAGGACGTGCGGGAGTCCTTCCAGATTCTTCTTCTTGCCGTGGCCACCCTGGCCGCCGGCGGGATTCTCTATCCTGGACCGGCTTTTGCCGTGGTGTTCCTGGTCTTTCTCTTTCTGTCCATCCTGACCGGTGCCGTGGTCTATGCCTATGCCGAGGGGGGAGACCGCCCCCTCACCCGGGAGGCCCGCCGGGACCTGATTCGCCTCATCGCCCCCTACGAAACCGGCACACTTCTCCTGGCCCTGATGTTTTTTGTTCTGCTTCCCCGAAGCACCATGCCTCTGTTCGCCCCCGTGGTACGTCAGGAAGCCCTGCTCCCCGGCATCGCCGACACCCTGGATCTGGGAAATTTCGCTTCTCTGCTGCAGGATGGACGCATTGCACTGCGGCTTCAAATCCTGAATGGAGAGGGCCAGCCTCCTTTTTACCTGCGACTCCGGGAATATCAGCGCTTTGACGGCCGACGCTGGTATCCGCGCACGGCACCTCCAGGCATTCCCCGGCTTCGCGTACGCCGAATTCAGACCTACGAACTTCTGGTGGAACCCTCCGATCTGACCTCACTTCCTGCACTGGAGTACACCTACCGCCTGGATCAGGGACCCGTGGGTGCACAGATCCTCCGCAATGGGGAAATCCGCGTGCCTCCACGTTACGCCGGCCAGCGTCACCGGATCCTGGCGCGGGCCGCCGACGCCGCCTGGCTGGAGCCCCCCCGTCCCATGGATGTGCAGCTCCCGGATCATCTCACCCCCCTGCTGGCCGAAAGTCTGAATGTCTGGGCCGACACTTCCCTGGATGGGCCCCATCTCGCAGCACGTCTGGTCCGGAAGTTTCTGACTTTCCGGTACAGCCTGGAGGTGCCGCGGCTTCGGCAGGACCCCCTGGAGAGCTTCCTGGTAAGCCGAACGGGCTACTGTGAGTACTTCGCCACCGCTTTAACCCTGATGCTCCGCATGCGGGGAATCCCTGCAAGAATGGTGGGGGGCTATGCGGGAGGTCGGTGGAATCCCCAGGGCGCCTATTACACCTTTGCCCAGCAGAACGCCCACACCTGGGTGGAAGCCTGGTTCCCCGGCGAGGGCTGGGTCCGGCTGGATCCCACGCCCGCTCGGGCACAGCAAACCGAACCCATGCCGCTTGCCTCTGGCTGGCTGGATTACGTACGCCTTCTGTGGTTTCGCCGGGTGGTCCAGTACAGCGCCGAGGATCAGCAGGCCATGGCGCGGGGGGTGGGGCGCTGGTGGAAACGCTACCGCCCATGGCTGCAAAAGGGGCTGCTTGCAGGGTTGGGGCTGGGGCTGCTCTTTCTTCTGGGATGGCCATGGATTCATCGCTGGCGCCCTTTCCGCAAAAAGGAGGATCCGGTGCGCGCCGCCCTCCTGGCATGGCTTTCGGAAATGGAGGCACAGCTTCCCCGCGCACCCGGTGAGGGGTTGGGACGGTACGCCCGCCGCGCGGCCCGGGTGCTCCACCGCCCGGAAGTGCCCCACATCATGGCCCTCTACATGGCTTACCGCTATGGTCAGGACCGAAAAGCTGGCCAGCGATTTCTCCACAGGATCCGTCGGATCTCCTCCCGCGCGCCGCGTTGAAGAAACCGGCCTCCTGCTCCATAATCCACCATATGCGAGCGAAGATTCTGTGGTGGGTGTTTCCCCTGTTTCTGGCCTGTGCACCATGGGGGCGGCATGGTTCCGCTGAGGAACCCCGGACGGCGGAGGAACTGTATGCCCGCGCCAGAGCCGCCATGGCGCAGGGTAATTATTTTCAGGCCGCGGAATGGCTGAAACGCCTGATGTACCGCTTTCCATCCAGCCCCCGGGTGGAGGAAGCCCAGGTGTTGCTGATTCAGGCCGACATGAAAGCCCGCCTGCTGGAGGATGCGCTGGCGGAAGCGGAGTTTTATCTCCAGAACTACCCCCAGGGACGGTGGTACTGGGAAGTCAAACTGTGGAAGGCGCGCATTCTGTTCCGCCTCTCCCCGGCTGCGGATCTGGACCAGGCGCAGACCCTGGAGGCCCGAAAATTGCTTCAATCCTATCTGCTTTCCTGTCCGGACGCCCGTTTGCGAGAACAGGCCCGTGACCTACTTCGGCAGGTGGAGGAGAAACTGGCACACCGGCGCTGGCTGGAGGCTGAGGTCTATCGCAACCTGGGTCGTACCCGCGCAGAGAGCCTGTACCTGTCCCTGCTGATCCAGGATTTTCCCGGAACTTCCTGGGAAAAGCGGGCCCGGGAACGTCTCCAGGAGCTTCAGGACTCGCCGCAACAGCCATGATTCTCTGGCTTCTTGCCTGGATTCCGTTGCTGCCCCTCCCCCACGGTTCCGTACCCATCTGCGTGGGAGAACGCCTGCTTCTGGTGGACGTGAGCGCCGCACGTGTGGAACTCTGGTCCATCCACCCTTCCGGAGAAACAGAGTTTCTGGACGAAGTCGTCTTTCCCTCCCTGACCGAGGGTCTGGATCGGGTGCTTCCCGTACCCACCACGGAAGGACTGGGAATCCTTATGGTTGGGCATTCACCGCTGGACCCCAGCTGGATCTGGATGCCGCCCTACCGTGCCGGGGATACCATCCGCCTGCCTGTCCATTTCACGGGCCGGGTGGTGCTCCAGGGATCCCTCTATTTGCTGGATCCTTCAGGCGCCTACTGGAGTCTCCGACACCGAACACGGGGATGGGCGGGTGAACGACTGGGCGTGCTCCAGGACCAGCCGGTTCTGTCCCTGCCGGATCTGATCTGGTACCGTGACGGCCAGCCTGTCCTTTCCTATGACGGCCGAAGCCTCCGCCTGAAAGACACCCTGGTGCTTCTGGACACCGCACCCTGGCTGGTGCCCTGGCCGCAGGGAATGCTCGCCGTGTTCTTCCCCTACCATGACAGCCTCTATATGGACACCTTTCACCTGAGGGAAGATTCCCTCTGGGTGCTTTCCAGCGGCGGACTGCCCGTACGGATTCTTCAGGAAAACCAGGAACGCTTTGCGTGCGCCCTGCCTGGATGCCTGGGGATACCCGCCCGGGTCGGGGACCGGGTCATTCTGGCAGGGGACACCTTCACCCTGCAGGCGGATGTTCCTCCCGCTCTCCCGCTCCTGGATGTTCGGCGGGAAAAACTCCTTCAGGAAGACACCCTGATCCGGTACCGTCTCTTTCCGGAAGACCGTCGTCTGGATGTGGAACTCACCCTGCCGGAAGATGCACGGATCCGTTTTGCCCTCACCAGCCCGGATGGGCGGAACCTGCTGGTGCTGGATGAGGGTTTCCGGCGGGCAGGCGTGTACACCTACCACGCCCAGATGCCCCAGCAATGGGCCCCCGGGGTGTACATGCTTATGCTCCAGGATGAGCGAGGGACCCGTTCCTTTCGGAAAATTCTGATACTGGCACCCCGATGAGCCTCCCGCTGGATCGTTTACCCCCCGCTGTGCTTGAAGCAGCGCGTCACGCACCCGCACCCCTGGCGCTTGTGGGGGGGGCGCTCCGGGATCTGTTGCTGTCCCCATCCTGTTCCATCCGGGACCTGGATTTTGTGGTTCTTGAGGGACATGCAGAACCCGTGGCCCGCTGGTTTGCCCGGCGTCTTTCCGGAACTTTTGTGCCGCTGTCTCCTGAACACCAGGAGTACCGGGTGGTCACACGGGAAGGCCTCCAGGTGGATGTGACCGGACGACGGGGCCCCACACTTCGGGAGGACCTGAAGCGCAGGGACTTCACCTGGAACAGCATGGCATGGGACCTGCAACAGCACCGGCTGGTGGATCCCTGGGGAGGACGGCGGGACCTTGCCCTCCGCCGTATACGTACCCTTCGACGGGCCAACTTCCGGGAGGATCCTCTTCGCATCCTCCGCGGATTTCGTATGATGGCCCGCTTCGGGGGATGGATGGAACCGCGGACCCTGCAGTGGTTGCTTCAGGAACGGGAAGGGTTGCGCTCCGTGGCAGGGGAACGAATCCGGGAGGAACTGCTCCAGCTCGCCGCCGGTGCACATGCCGATCGCGCCCTGTACGAACTGGTACAGACGGGGGTTCTCTTTCTGCTGTTCCCCGATCTTCAGGAACTGCCCACCATCCCGGAGGTGGACGTTCTGGAACACACCCTGAACGCCCTGCGTTTCCTTGTAGAAGATCTGAACCATCCCCATCGCTCTCCCCTTGCCCCCTGGTGGGACCCCTGGTTTCTGGTCTCCGGGCGTCCTCCGCTTCGCCCCCTTCTGGTGCTCGGGCTTCTCCTGCACGACATCGCCAAACCACGGACCTATACGAAGGATACGCGGGGCATTCATTTTTATGAACATGAAAAGCGCGGGGCGGAACGTGCGGAGACGCTTCTTCTGGGGCTCCGGTTTTCCCGTCAGGAAGTGCAAACCGTGGTCCGTCTGGTCCGGCTCCACATGTATCCTCACCTTCTGGCGCACAGCACCGACCGTACCCCGCGTGCGGTCGCCCGCTACCTCAGGAAGACCGGAGATCTGGCTTTTCCCCTTCTGCTGATGGCCATTGAGGATGCCAGAGCTTCACCTCATGTGAACGGAGGGATCGGGAATCACCTCGCCCTTCTTCAGGAACTCATCCAGCTCCAGGAACGCGCGGCTTCCACCCCCCAGAGAATCCTGACGGGAAATGACCTGATTGCGCTGGGTTATCCGCCGGGTCCCCTGTTTCGTACCATCCTGGAAGAAGTGGCCGCCCGACACCTTGCCGGAGAACTCCGCACCCCCGAGGAAGCACGTGCATGGGTCCTGAAGCGTTACCCCCTTCCAGCCCGCTCATGAATGTCCCTGTCCTGATCCAGGAGCCCTGCTGCCACGCTCCGGAAGGGAGCCTGATCTTTCTCCACGGCGCCGGTGGACATCACGGAATCTGGGAGGGCGTGGTGCGTACCCTGGGATCGCTTCCCTGGCTTCGGGTTCGGGTGGATCTTCCCGGCCATGGTAGGGCACGGGACCTGCCTCCAGCAACCCGGGCGGATCTCCTGCTTCCCCCACTCCGGGAGGCTCTGGAAACCCTGCCTGAACCCCGGGCACTGGTGGGACACTCCATGGGGGGGCGCCTTGCCCTTGCACTGGTCAGAGAAGGATTGGCCGTCCAGGGTGTCCTTCTGGTGGCCAGTGT
>JALUJC010000280.1:0-2726 GCA_027053375.1 Caldifarciminota bacterium | reverse complement strand
GGGGTCCCGATCCCGATCCGGACCGAATGTGTCGGAGACTTTTCGGACTTCCCCGCTGGATTGAACGCTGTCGCCATCATCTCTCCCGTCTTCTGGAAAATCCCGAGGTTCTCCAGGCGGATTTCGCACTGATTGCGCAGCTCAACGAGATGCCCCTTCCTCAAAGCGTCCCGGGACTTGAGGCAGTCTTTGGATCCCGGGAGCACCTGTTCTCACCTTCCCAGATCCTCACCCTGCAGGAACGTTACCCGGGAACGCCCATTCATACCCTTCCCGGTGCCGGGCACATGCTTCCCCTGGAGGTTCCCCGCCTCCTCGCCCGCCAGATCCTCTCATGGCTTCCGCGCGTGACTGGGAAGAACGCCTGAGATCCGTTCTGGATCCCGAACCGCGACCGCTCTCCGGGGGGTTTCAGGATTTTCGTCCGGCCGCTGTTCTCGTGGGAATCGGCGTAGACCCCTCCGGAGAGCCCCATCTCCTGCTTACCCGTCGCACATACCATGTGGACACTCACCGGGGCCAGATTGCCCTCCCGGGCGGCGCACGGGAGGCGGGGGAAACTCCTGTGGAAACCGCCCTGCGTGAGGCCCGGGAAGAGGTGGGACTTCATCCCGCCCACGTGCGGGTGGTGGGTTACCTTCCGGAGGTGTTCACCCCGGTAGGGTACCGCGTGGTTCCCGTGGTGGGGATCTTTTCGCTGCCGTACCCCTTTCACCCTGAACCCCGGGAGGTGGATGAGGTGTTTCTTCTTCCCCTGCGCATCTGGGCACACCTCAGACCCCACCGCGTCCAGGTGGTTCGGTTCCGCGGGATCCAGCACCGCGTGATGCACTTTCTGTGGGAGGGCAGGGATATCTGGGGTATGACCGCCCGGATTCTGCTGGCGTTCAGGCGTCGTCTTCCCCCGCCATACGGGGAAACACCCGCCTGAATACCGGCAGAAGCCCTGGATCCAGCTGGGTTCCGGCGTTCTCTTGCAGGATCTGCAGCGCACGTTCCGGGGAAAAGCCACGACGGTACGGACGATCTGTGGTCAGGGCATCGTAGGTGTCCACATAGGCGATAATCCTGGCAAACAGAGGGATTTCCTCCCCTGCAAGACCATCGGGATACCCCTGGCCATCCCAGCGTTCGTGGTGATGCCGCACGGCAGGCAGAATCGGCTCAAACTGCCGAATATGCCGCAGGATTTCCACCCCCCTTTCCGGATGAGACTGAATCAGGTGGTACTCCTCCTCACTGAGCCGTCCCGCTTTGAGCAGCACCGCATCCGGAATGGAGATCTTTCCAATATCGTGGAACAGCGCTGCGAGTTCCAGTTGATGCTGTTCCTCCCTGGACAGTGACAGTTCCTCCCCCATCCATAATGCATACTGCGCAACGCGTTCCGAGTGGCCAGCGGTATAGGGATCCCGGGCATCAATGGCGGCAACCAGGGCGCGGAGGGATTCCCGGAAAAGCCGTTCCAGATCGGCATACAGACGGGCATTCTGGATAGCCACGGCGGCCATTTCTCCCAGTGCCCGAAACACTTCCAGATCTTCAGCTGTGTAGGGTCCTTCCCGATGATTGAGAACCTCCGCCACGCCGATGCGCCTTCCCTTGTGAATCAGAGGAATGGCCATCAGGTTGCGCGTGGTGTAACCGGTCTGCTTTTCCAGATCCCTTAGAAACCGGGGGTCCTGGTGGGGGTCGTTGAGGATCACGGCTTCACCCGTGCGGGCCACATACCCCACAACCCCCTTTTCAAGCGGGATGCGGTATGCCTGAAGGGTGCTTTCTGCCCCACCGGACACCGTGTAAAACTGGAGTTCCCCTTTCTCTTCGTCCAGGAGAAACACCGATCCTGCCTCCGACGCGGTGACCTCCCGGATTTCTTCCAGAATGGCGCGGAGCACGTCCTGCAGATCCAGCGACCGGTTGATGTTGCCCACCAGTCGCAGCAGCTCCAGCCAGTCCTTTCGCTTCATCGGTTCATCCTCCGCCCCTGATCTTCCCGGGAAAAGAGCCAGCCCACGGTGTATCCTGGATCCAGCACCCAGGCACCCTCCGGCGTTCGGGGCCAGCGACCCGGCGGGAGATCCTCCACGGCTGGACTTCCCTCTTCCGGGTGGGCGGACTGGAGCACCGCCAGCAGCACACGGGCACGATCCTGCCATGCCAGCAGGTTGGAAGGACGAAGGTCCACCCACTCCCACTGTGCCATCCGATCCACCGTCTCCGGTGTGATCTGCCAGGTTTCCTTCTCCCAGTCTTTCTCCCGGACGCCACGGTTCACACAGAGCAGATTCTGGCCGTCAGGCAGAAGGATGGGAATCCCGATGGAGACCCCAAGTCTCCGGAACCCGGGGTTCTCCCACACCTGTTGTTCCACCTTCCGGACCAGGGTTTCCGTATCCGTGGTAACCAGACGATCCAGGGTATGAACGGCGGCTTTCAGAATGGCGGCTTCCAGCAGCAATTTGGAGAGCCGGGGCGGTCCAAGAATCTCAAAGGCGATGCTGGGTAGAAAAACCTCCCTGTCGGGAATCGGCTGTCGTTCCGCCCAGAGCAGCACCTCATCTCGCAGCACCCCGGCGCGGTAGGTGGGCCCCATCACGGCGGCATCCAGCGCCGCAATCACATCTCTGGATGTGTTCCGACCCTCAATTTCCCAGAGCACCACCTGGGCGATTTCCTCGGGGGTCACGAATTCCATCTGATGCAGCAAAGTGATGGCCTTGTAT
>JALUJC010000279.1 GCA_027053375.1 Caldifarciminota bacterium | reverse complement strand
TGTGGGACACGTACTAGCCTACACTTCCCATGTATATGAATTTATCGACGTCGGGACGGGAGATGTCCTCTGGCCCTGGGAGGTGGAGGAAGGGCGTATTTATCAGGTCATGCTCACGACTGGAAGCGGACTGGTTCGGTATCACCTGGGCGATCTTGTTCGGGTGGAGGGGTTTTTCCGGTCTCTTCCGATCCTCCGCTTCATCGGACGTGCGTATACCACCGATCTGGCAGGGGAAAAACTTCATCAGACCTTTGTGCTCCGGGTCTTTGAAAAGGTTCTCCCAGGGTACCCCGGGGGCTTCTCCGGCGTGTTCCTGGTCCCCCGTCGCGATCCTCCACATTACCGCCTGTATGTGGATCCCCGCCTCCACAGCAGCCCCGAAAAACTTGCAGAACAGGTGGAACGTGCGCTTCAGGAAAATCCCCATTATCGCCTGGCTCGAGACCTCCGGGAGCTTCTTCCGGTGGAAGCGGTGGCCGTGGACCATCTCCTCCAGCGCTATCTCGCGTGGTGCCTCTCCCGTGGCCAGCGCATGGGCGACGTGAAATCTATGGCGCTCCTCCAGGAAGACCCCTTTTCCTGAACTGTCTGTTGCGCATTTCCACCAGTAACAGTAGCACTTTCTCCACCGTGAGTACGTCAGATATGTTTCCGTACACGTACCTGAAAAGATACCCGGAGAGACACAGACCGGCCCGTACGCAAGAAACATCGCATTTACCCCACAGATCTTGAGATCATGTGTAGAACAACGCACATCTGGATCACGGGCATGGCCCTTCGGGGTGTGCGCGACGGCCTGCGCGCCGCGGTCTGGGCTTCCGTGGGGGCTCTGCTCGGCGGCGCAGGCATGTACCTCTGGGGTTCACAACATCCAGCATGGGCCCTTTCCGTGGTGGAACGAATCCCCAACATCTCCATCCCCATGATGCATCAGGTCCAGGATCAGCTCCTTCAGCGGGGGTACCTCGCGCTGTGGATCGGGGCGTTCAGTGGAAAACCTTACAAAATTTACGCCACGTATGCGGGTCAGCTCCACCTCTCCTTTTTCCTGTTTCTGTGGATGAGCTTCTGGGCGCGCCTGACCCGATTTACCCTTCTTGGACTTTTCGTGGGGGCTGCAGGTCGGTTGCTTCCACAAAAAATCCCTTTCCGCACAAAGGTCGCCCTCTGGGCCATTGCCTGGATGCTTTTCTATATCTGGTATTTCCGGGTGATGCCGGAATAACCCCCTTCCCCATGTGGAAAAAATCACACCGGCAACCGGTCCTCCATCGTATACTCTTATTGTGGAACCAAGGAGGTGCACCATGAAAAAGGCACCCTGGATCATCCTCGCCCTGGCACTGGTCGCCCTGTCGGGCTGCCAGAAGAATGAACCCACGGGTCCTTCCAGTGGAGAAGGGCTGACGCAGACCAATGCGCAGTTTATGGTGGGCCTTGTTACGGAAGGAGATCTGGTGGGGATCCCCAGAGCACCCGGGAACTTCCTCGGAGGCTCAGGGGGTGCAGGGAAGTCACCCCTTGCAGGTCTGTGCACGTTCACCTGGTCCGGGAATGGACAGGACCTGGACGGAGATGACGTGCCACTGGACGCCTATGTGGAAGTGGATTGTGACACCACCGGGGTCATGGGACAGGACACCGTGCATGAGATCGTTCGTGGCAGACTGCGCGGCGTGGACGCCGACGACAACGATCCCTGGGTGGGACGTGCGGAACTGTCCGGTCTGGGAGGAACCGGCCTGTTCTACCGGTATTTTGAGGTGCGCTCCGCCGCAGGAACCACTACCCTGGAGCACCAGTTCGGGGGATATCTGGAATCCACCCACCAGGGCAATACCTTCGGCGAGAACGTGGACCTCACCCAATCTGTCCACACGGTGACGCCGCAGGGGGACAGCACCGTGCAGGTCCAGTATACCGGGTCACTCACCTTCACCCCGGTGGACTCCACATGGAATCCCGGAACGGGGGCACAGGTGGACGGGACCCTCACCCTGAACGCCAGCTGGGTGGTGGAGCAGGTGGGGTCCCTCACCGTGGAAACCCTGGATCCCCTTCAGGTCCGTGTAAACTGCAACAACGGGGATCCTGTGAGTGGCACCCTTCGCCTGTCCGACGGGACCAATACGCTGGAGATCACCTGGACCGCCTGTAACCAGTGGACCGCCACCTACAACGGCGGCCCGCTCTGATTCGCGTTTCCGCAAAAGTGCGAGGCCGGTGGGTCTTCCACCGGCCTCGCTTAAACACGCAAAACATAGATTCCTCACACCTCACATGGGGGGAAGCCCTGGCGATCCACCAATACATACCCCAACGACGTGCAGCAGATCATCTGTTCATCCTTTGAAATTTGGAGCTGCGGCGGTGGATCAGTACCTCACATCCAGCATCGCACGGTAAACCCGACCCGGCATGGCATACCGTGCAAAGAGCTCATACCGGGTGTTGAGAAGATTGGTGATCTCCCCCTGAAGGGTGACGTGGGAGGTCAGCGCATACCGCCCTCGCAGATCCCAGCGCTGGAAGGCATCCGGAAGGTACGGCTGTTCGGTCTGAAACACCGCACGCTGGATGGCAGATCGCACGTACACCGATAGCACCGCCACCCACCGTCCGTGCTGAACCTTCCATCTCCCGCGAAACTGGTGCTGTGGGCGATAGGCCAGCACCTCGCCTGTTTCCTCATCTCGCGCATCCAGCCATTCATAGGCACCCTCAAAACGCAACGGCCCGATCAGGGACATGTCCAGCACAAGATCCATCCCCTGGATGTGTGCCCGGTTCCTGTTCCGCGCCTGATAGAGTCCAGCCGTTCCCTCCACGGGGAAGAAATCAATCAGATCCCGGTACCGGCTTGAAAAGAAAGACACAGACAACCGTCCACGCCTGAATCGCCGTTCTACACCCACCTCCGCACTGGTCACCACTTCCGGGCGCAATCCCGGATTCTCCCGGAAATACAGATGGTCCACCAGCACCCGCTTCAGAAACATCTCCGCAAGCGTGGGCGCACGGAAGGCCTGCGCCAGGGAAAGACGGAAAGTCCAGTCATCTCCTTCCGGCACCCATACCCACCCCAGCCTGGGGGTCCAGCGGGAAAAACTCTCCCGTCCGTCCACCACCGAACGATCCCAGCGGATACCCAGGGTGAGCATCTGGCGGGGCGTCAGCCAGGTGGCACTCTGTCCATAAAAGGCTGAAAACATCTGGTTATGCTGGCCATAAAGTACAGCGGATGCCACGGAATCCCTTCGGATAGATCCCCCGAGAATCCAGTGGTGCCGCACCCCCACCTGTCCCTCCATCTGGGATTCCACACCCCGGGAGATCATGTCCACCACCACCTGGGGGAGGGTGGCACCCCGGGGCCAGTCTTCCTGATGATGAAACAGCTGGTAGAGCTGAACCCGCAGGGGCATGGCTTTCCAGAGACCCCGTGCCACCAGGTCCACATTCCATTGATCTTTTTTCTGTATGGTGCCCTCCTGGTCATCCGGCACCTCCAGGGGGTGTGCCACGTCCCGCCAGGGAAAAGGCTTTCCGTTGATTGCACGAAGTCCGGTCAGGGTGAACACCACATCGGAGCGCTCATCCTTCCTCCAGCCCAGGGCGGAGAAAAAGCGCTGTGCACGGACATCCCGATTCTCCGCAAATCCATCCTCCCATTCTCCATTCCACAGGGCCGTGACCCCCCATCGTGCATGCCGGATACTGCCCAGAAGGGTCCCCATCCCCCAGGGATGGGGCGGGCGGAGGTCCGGCGAGGTCACCATCCATGCAGCCACCGGTCGGGTATCCCCCAGACCCATCCGCGCACGGAAGCGGGGCGCGTTCCAGGGGGTGTAGGGGAAGAGCTGGATCACGCCGCCCACGGCATGGGTTCCATAAAGCGCAGAGTGGGGACCGAGCACCACTTCTTCACGGGCAACCGCATCCAGCGGGAAGGCTGCCCACTCCACCCCCCCAGTACCTGGAAGATTGGCCGGTCGGCCGTTCCACAGAAGCAGCACACGGTTACCAATGCCCCCACCCCGCAGGTCCGACGCTCCCCGAATGGAGACCAGATTGGCCACAGCACTGGTGGTGACATCCACCTGGACGAAATTCAGTGCCTGCAGTGCGTCCAGCGAATTGCCTGTGCGCAGGTCCAGGGTATTGCGGGCGCGCACGTCCACTTCCACCGATGCCAGTCGCGCAGAAGCCGCGTATCTCTGCGCCGTGACAACCACCGCATCCGTACGAAGGGCTGTGGGACGGAGCTCCAGCTGGAAATTTAGGGTGTCACCCGGCTGAAGGTGGATCGAAAACACCGTGTCCCGGTAGCCCAGCAGTGAGACGGTCAGACGGTGCACCCCCGGCGGAAGGGGAAGTACGAACCGGCCATCCAGTTCCGTGGTGGTCCCCCGGCGGAGGGAATCCACATAGACCTGCACCGCCGGCAGCGGTTGCCCCGCTGTGTCCTGCACCACACCGGCCGCCACGCCCATGGGCGTGGCGGCCAACCATCCCAGGAGCCAGATCATTCAGGGAAAGGTCACGTCAATGGTGAGGCCCGATACATCCCCCTGGGTGAGGTCCACGGTCTGCGGATTCTGCGGATCACCGCCCAGGATCCCCACCAGCGTAACGGTGTGGTTGACCAGGTCGTAATCAAAAACCGCGACAGCCGTGTGCACGGTGGGCATCAACCGGGTCAGGGTAAAAGCGGTGCTTCCCGGTGCAAGCACCACCATCCGCGGAGGATTCTGAGGATACCCCTCCCAGCCCTGACCGTTCCAGGCGGTGGCGCCAGTGGCCACATACACAAGATGGGTTGTGGAATCAGGCCATACCCCCTGAAGGTTCAGTGTGCCGGACAGGGTGCGGGTGTACAGGGTATCAAAGGACGCATCAAACTGAATGCTGTCCACGGTCAGGGTGGACTCGGTGAGTGTGACCGATCCCCCGTACCCCAGGAGAAAACTGTGCCAGCCTGCTGCAAGATGGAAGGTTCCCAGGTCCACATTGGTCACTTCAAAGGAAACGGTGTGCACCGTGTCCCCGGGATTCTGCGGTGGTGTGAGATAAACATACTGCGCCGGAGGTCCTGCGGGAGGCCATACGGTGAAGAGAGAGAGATTCACCGAGTCTGCGCCCGCATAGGGCCACGTTCCATGAAAGGTAATGGTGCCTCGAAGGGTTCCCGTGGTAGGGGGCAGGGTATCCGATGTTCTGGTACAGGCTGCGCCAAGCACCAGTGCAGACAGGGTGATCCAGCCCAACACGCTGCGTTTCATCGTCTTTCCTCCTTCTGTCAAGCAAGCTTTGGGAGATTGACTGAACGATCAGTAATAATTGTAAGGCCCCCTTCAAAAACCGACAACCTTCATGCTCTCTTAGATAAAGAGAGACACATACTCAATTTACTTTTTTACTTTTTTGCGGACCCGGAAACTTCACGGATCATCCTGTATGATGTACACACCCGAACAGGAGGTGACGCATGAACGTTCTGATTACCATCCTGCTGGTGGGCAGCGCCCTATCTTACCTGGTTCGACGGATTCATTCCACCGTGCAATTTCCCCAAATCCCGGATGCTGGCGAACAGATGTACAACCAGATGGAACGTGCCGGTCGGATGCTTCACAACACCATGAAGCGTGGCCCCTTCGCCAGCCCAGCCCATGCTGGGCACACCGACCCCCATGCACCCGGGTTTACACGAACCGGGGCGAATAGTTGAATATTCCCCCGTCAGGGTATATAATGACCCACCGCATACGCCCCCATCGTCTAGCGGCCAAGGATGCCAGGTTCTCAGCCTGGAGACCCGGGTTCGAGTCCCGGTGGGGGCATGCCCCTAACGTCCAGCGGACGTTTGGATCTCTCAAGAGCTGGGGGATCGTCTAACGGCAGGACGCCAGACTCTGGATCTGGTAGTGGAGGTTCGAATCCTCCTCCCCCAGCCAGTTTTTCGTTAAACCAGAAGCGGGTAGAGGACCCATGTTAGATCGTGCACTTCTCCGTGATCCGGATGGTCAGGCCCGTCTCCGCGACGCCCTCGCACGGCGCGGAGAGGATCCGGCTGTGGTGGATCAGCTGGTGGAACTGGATCGGGAACGCCGCGCCCTCATTCGGGAGGTGGATGAACTCCGCACCCGGAGGAACCAGGTCTCCCGGGAGATCGCGGGACTCAAAGCTTCTGGAAAGCACGAGGAAGCAGAACAGCGCATCGCCGAAAGCCAGGAACTGGGGGAGCGATTAAAATCCCTGGAAGCCCGCCGACGGGAACTGGAAGAAGCCTTTGAAAAGGCCTGGCTGTTGATCCCCAATATTCCCCATGAAACCGTGCCGGTGGGACCCGATGAAACCGCCAACGTGGTGGTGCGTACATGGGGAGAGCCGACCACGTTTGATTTTGAACCCCGCCCCCACTGGGAACTGGGAGAGTTGCTGGGCATTCTGGACTTCGACTCGGCCCGGAACATGTCTGGATCCCGTTTCGTGACCTACAGGGGGCTCGGAGCACGACTTGAACGCGCCCTGATTCAGTTCTTCCTGGATGTCCACACCCGGGAACACGGCTATACCGAAATCTTCCCGCCCATCCTGGTGCGCGAGGAAGCCCTGGTGGCCTCGGGGCATCTCCCCAAGTTCCGTGAAGAGATGTACCACATGCCTGCGGACGACCTGTATCTGATTCCCACCGCCGAGGCCTCCCTGGCCAACCTTCACCGGGATCAGATCCTGGACGAGCAACAGTTGCCGCTGCACTACACCGCCTATACCCCCTGCTTCCGGCGGGAAGCCGGTGCGTACGGGAAGGACGTTCGGGGTATGATCCGGGTCCATCAGTTTAACAAGGTGGAACTCTTCAAGTTCACCCTCCCTGAACAGTCCTACGAGGAACTGGAACGCATGCTTCAGCATGCCGAGACCATTCTTCAGCGTCTGGGCATCCCCTACCGTGTGGTGGCCCTTTCCACCGGGGATCTGGGATTTGCTGCAGCCAAAACCTACGATATCGAGGCCTGGGCGCCCGGTCAGAAACGATGGCTTGAAGTTTCCTCCGTGTCCAACACCGAAGCTTTTCAGGCCCGGCGCGCCAGAACGCGGGTACGCCGTGCGGACGGCACCGTGGAATACGTCCACACCCTGAACGGTTCCGGTCTGGCAACACCGCGGACCTTTATTGCACTGCTGGAAAACTTTCAGCAACCCGACGGATCGGTCATCATTCCAGACGTGCTTCGTCCCTACATGGACGGACTGGAACGTCTGACCCCTGAAGCGAAACCAACAAGGAGTTAGAGCATGCCTGCACCGAAACGACGTCACTCATCGGCCCGGGGCAAAAAGCGTCGAACCCATTACAGGGCTGCACAGCCCCCGCACAGCCGGTGTCCCCAGTGCGGTGAGCCCCGGCTTCCTCACCGGGTTTGCCCCAACTGCGGGTATTACCGGGGTGAACCGGTGATCCTGGTGAAAGAGAAAACCGAATAATGATGAGAAGTCCACGCATTCGGGTGGCGCTGGACGCCATGGGTTCGGACCACTGTCCGGCGTCCGAAGTGGGGGGGGCGTTGCTGGCCCACCGGGAACTACCTGACGTGGATGTGATTCTGGTGGGTCCACCGGATCAGATCCGCAGAGAAGCGCGAAGGCAGGGGGTGTTAACCGAACCTCCCTTTCGCATTGTTCCCGCCGAAGAGTGGGTCACCATGGAGGACAAACCTTCAGAAGCGCTCAAACGCAAACCCCGGTCCTCCATGGCCGTGGCCCTGGAGCTGGTGCGGGACGGCAAAGCGGATGCTTTCGTGTCCGCCGGGAACACCGGGGCGGTGATGGGGTTCTCCCTCCGGATCCTGGGGCGGTTGAAAGGGATCAAACGTCCAGCGATTGCGGCTGTGCTTCCCAGTCTTCAGGGACCCACGCTGCTGCTGGATGTGGGTGCCAATAC
>JALUJC010000278.1 GCA_027053375.1 Caldifarciminota bacterium | reverse complement strand
GCCCCGCTTCCCTCCAGCCCCTCACGGTACCGGAAGCGGAATCGCTGGCTGTTCACTTCTTCCGGGATCTCCCATCCCTTCTCGGCATGGTTCCCTACGGAACCGGTCGCATGCAGCCACAGATGGATACCGCCTGCGGGCAGGCTTTTCGCGGGAATCTTCAGGATGAAGACGGGGACAGCGTGTTCCTTCAGGCAAACGCCCACCTGGATTGCCAGATCCGGGGCATCGGGCAGGAAGCATTCCTTGTGGGGAATATCCTGCTCACGGATTCGTCCGACACCGACCCCTGGGTGGGATTCGTTCGATTTTCCGGTCTCCCGCAGAACCCTTCAGGTTATCACGCAGAGGGGATCTATCAGGATCCCTATGTTCATTTACAGTACAGCGGAGATCTGAACGGCACCATTTCTTCCACGAGGGATTCATTCCGATATATCACGCAAAATGCCTATTCCGCACGTATTAGGATCGTGCTCATTGACTCCATTGATACGCATACATTGACCAATGCATGGTTCTCCTACACCGGAACCCTGAAGTTCACGCCCCCGGACCCTTCCTGGGTACCCGAATATGGCGTGGATGGGACAGGGACCCTTACGCTTGAAGGCACCTATACCGCGCACGGTCTGCGCCCTGTCCAGCTTCACACCCCTGATCTTCTGGAGACCTCTTCCGTATGTTTTACTTATCGGATTGAACGAGGGACACTCTACATGATCCATGCCACCGACACCCTGCGCCTCACATGGTTAAACTGCTATCAGGTGGTTGTGACCTTCCGGGACAGCGTGGTGGACACGCTGGATCCTTCCCCCATGAAAATGCAACTGCCCACGTCCATCCTGGATCGTGTCCCACGGCTTCCCGGTCTCCCGTCCGTGATGCATTTCACATCTGGTTCTTCCTGAAGGCTGTATCCTTACCGCCAACCCAACAAAAAGACCAAAGGAGGTACGGTATGCGTCGGATGGCTCTCTTCTTCCTGATGCTCGCCCTGCTGGTGAGCTGCAACAAGTCCTCAAACACCGGACCCGGAAATGGTGGAACAGGAGGAACCGGCATTGACTCCTCCACCGCAACCACCGTCGCACAGGATCTGCTCACCGACCTTCAGGACCTGCTGACCTACCATGCATCGGGTATGGCCGGCGCTATCTTTCAGAGCCTGTGCCCGTCTACGTTCACAGGGAACGACACAACGGATGCAGACGGGGATGGGGTCAGGGTGAACGCCACACTCACCCTCCAGTGCGATACCGTCATGTATTCCATGCGCATGCATCTTGTGGGAGAGGTTGCGGTACAGGACCAGAACGACAACGATCCCTGGGTGGGCCGTGCAACGCTGAGCGGTCCCCAGGGCTCGGGGGACTTTCTCTTTGAAATGGCTTCGCGAGACTCTCTGAATCCCAACGATTCCACCCATGTCCTGTTTCACGGGAGCATCTCCTCAGACCGACAGGGACAGCAATACCACAACGCCCTGAACCACACCATTGACTATTTTGAGATCCAGACCAATGCCCAGCAGGGGCTGGACACGATGAAATATGCCTACAGCTTCCAGGGTGACCTGTTCTATTCCCCCGCAGACCCCGGATGGACCCCGGTGATGAGCGGGTACAAATCCGGAACCCTGGAGATTCAGGGGACCCTTCGCCCCGTGGGCGATCCCGTGCTTTCCCTGATCACCCCGACGCCGCTTGTGATGGACAGCACCTGTTATGATTCGCTGTCCACCCATGTGCGCGATGGTGTGCTGAACGCGATCAGCGGATCGGACACACTGCAGATTGCGTGGTCTGCCTGCAACCAGTACACCGTCACGCTGAACGGGGACACGGTGCAGCTTCCCTGAAAAAGGTGATGGAATTTTTGTGGGGCGGCGGGCGAACGCCCGCCGCCCCACTTCGTTGTGGACGTTTCTGCCCGGGGTGCGTATCCTTAGCAGTGGCCCTGCAACGGGAGGAAAGCCCATCATGATTGAACGGTATGCCCGGCCCGAAATGACGCGGATCTGGTCGGACGAACACAAACTTTCTCTGTGGATTCGTGTGGAATGGGCCGTTCTCCAGGCCCTGGCCGAAGAAGGGATCATCCCCGCCCGGGACTGGGATGTGCTCCGACCCCTGGCCGAAACGGTGGATCTTCAACAGCTGCGGCGACGACAGCAGGAGATTGAGGCCACGGTGCACCATGACGTGATCGCCTTCCTGTGGGCACTGGAGGAGCAACTTCCCCCGGAAGGGCGGTGGGTGCACTACGGCCTGACCAGTTCGGACATTGTGGACACAGCCTTTTCCCTCCAGATCCAGGAAGCAGGGGACCTCCTGCTCACCGGTCTGGAGGATTTTCTGGACGCCCTGAAAATGCGCGCCATCGAGTTCAAAGATCAGCCCATCATGGGCAGGACCCATGGGATGTACGCCGAACCGACAAGCCTGGGCGTGAAATTTCTCTCTTTTTATGCAGAAGCGCGAAGGAACCGGGGACGCCTGCTGGATGCCCTGGAGGGGCTGCGGGTCGGGAAACTCTCCGGCGCTGTGGGAACCTACACCCAGCTGCCTCCATCCGTGGAGCGCCGGGCTCTGGACCTGCTGGGGCTTCGGGTGGAACCGGTGTCCACACAGATCCTTCCCCGGGACCGCCATGCCCACCTGATTCAGAGCCTGGCCCTTCTGGCCAGCGGACTGGACCGGCTGGCTGTGGAGATCCGCCTTCTCCAGCGCACGGAGGTGGGGGAACTGGAGGAGCCCTTCACCTCTGGTCAGCGGGGATCCAGCGCCATGCCCCACAAACGCAACCCCATCCGGAGCGAACGCCTCTCGGGGATGGCCCGTCTGCTGCGCGGATTCTCCATCACGGCACTGGAAAACGTTCCCCTGTGGCATGAACGGGACATCAGCCACTCATCCACGGAACGCATGATGCTTCCGGATGCCACCGGTCTGGTCTATTACATGCTGCATCTGGCCACGCGTCTGGTGCGCGGCCTGGTGGTGTACCCTGATCGCATCCAGGAAAACATGGAACGGTTTGGCCGCTTCTATCTATCCGGTCGTGTACTGCTGATGCTGGTCCGGAAGGGGGTGGCCCGACAGGAAGCCTATGGTTGGGTCAAAGAGGCGTCCCATCGTGTCCTGAAGGAGGGGATCCCCTTCGAGCAGGCGCTACGAGAGCACCCGGAGATCTCGCGACGCCTGACGGAGGATGAGTTCAGCGATCTTGAAACCTTTCCCGCGCTGAAGCACGTGGACGCCATTTTTGAACGGGTGCTGGGATCTGACGAAGAAATGTGAGCGATACGTGAGAACCCTCCCGCTCCACGACCACCGTGGGTTGCACACGCAGGCGCGGAGGACTCTGGATCTGCCCATTCTTCGCCACACGCACCCGGGGATCACCAAGAATCCGTACCTCACCTTTCAGGGCACGTCCCAGTTCCCGACGGGGGAGCCAGTAGGTCTGAACCGGCCGTTCCACTTTCAAGCCCACCACCACAGGGACAGCACGCACGGGACCCCGCCGACCCTGAACCAGAAGCAGGGCTACACCGGGACGTTCTCCCACCAGTTCCACATGGGTATCGCTTCGCCGCAGGTGCACCCCTTCTCCCTGGAGGCGTACCCTGACCGCAGACGGGAGCGGGAAAGTGATCCGCTTACCCACTCCCAGGTGCAGCACCGCGGTGGTTCGGCCTGAGGGCACACGAAGACACCGGATCGGTCTCGCCAGGAACTGGGTACCTTCAGCCCCCTGTATTTCCAGCCACAGAAGCGCCCTTCCTGGCCGTTCACACCTCAGCCAGAGCCGATCCCCTTCCTGTTGCACATGGAGACGGTTTTCAGGCAGACTGCCGAAACGGAGATGGACGCCCGCGGGGATGTGCTCAAGGAAAAGGTTGTCTTCTCCCGGGAAAAACCTGGAAGCCTCCGTGACGGGCAGCACATAGGTGGCCCGGCGGGGATGACCAAATCGGAGGCGTCGCAACCCCGCAGGCCGTTCGCCGCGAAACACCAGAAGCAGTCCCCACCCCTCACGCAGGGCATGCAACACACCGTTCCGGACCTGCCCCAGATCTGGCGGCAGGATCCGGTAGGTCCGGTCCGCATCGGGGAGTTCCAGGTCCTCACCCACGTTGAGACGGATTTCCCCTCTCCGCGGCCGCTCGGGCGTACGGGACACCCGGACCAGGGTCACGGTTTCTTCCTTTCCCGCCCGTACATGCATCAACACATACCCCTCCTGAAGACCCACAATCCGCCCACCAGGAAGCAACTTCACCACATTGGGTTGCTCCAGCCTTCCCTCCCAGGCACGCGTGGACAGCACCCGGCCGTCCTGGAGCACCCGGAGCTGGACGGTATCTCCCACGGCGAGATCCACAGGATCCGGGACCACCTGAAGGGCTGCTAGCAACCACCAGATCTGGATCATATCTCCATCTCCCCCACATAGACCAGACGTTTCATACGATAGGTCCGTCCCTTCCAGGTCCATTCAAGCACGATTTCCACCAGCCCGGTTTCCTCATCGGGTAACCGGGAAAGGACAAAATATCCATCCTTACGCATCAGCAGTTCGGTCATGTCCTCTCCATTGACCAGCAGGCGAAACTTCGGGAGTTCCTCACCCACCGGCGCCACCACCACCTGAAAGGCGTCCGGCCGGAGGTTTTCCCCATCCAGCGGGTAGAGCTTGACCCAGGCGGCCGGTTCCACAGGAGAAGAAGATCGGCCCCGATGACCTGCAAACCATCCCAGCACAAACACCACACCCGCAGCCATGGCGAGGCTCCATGCAGGCAGAGGCCGTTTCCACCAGACCCTGCCCTTTTTCTGTGGACGTGCCTGCCCCACGAGATCCTCCAGAAGACGGCGACGCTCGGGCAGGGAGGTGCGAATCACAGGAACCTGTGCGAGTCCCTCATGCAGCGTCCAGAGTGCCCGGCAGGAAGGACATGTCTGAAGATGTTCCCTGGCCTCTGCCGGCAGGACATCCCGGTCCCCGTTCATGACCTCCATCATCCATCGTTCCACTTCTGCACACTTCATGATCCCAGCTCCTCCCCCATGAGGGGCATCAGGGCATCCCGGAGCAACAGCCGGGCGCGGTTCAAACGAGATTTCACCGTACCGGGACGCACCTGAAGGATCTCTGCGATTTCCTCAATGCTGTATCCTTCAAAATAAAACAGGACCACCGTCTGCCGGAACGCTTCCGGGAGTTCGGAAAGGGCACGACGGAGGGCTTTCAACCAGTGTCGGGGCATCTCGGTCTCCGAAGGATGGGTGACCGCCACAGGTCCCGCAGCATCTTCCAGGGCTTCCAGGGAGTCCGGAGGACGCCGACGCTTGCGGTAACGGAAAAAACTTCGCACGGTATTGGTGGCAATCCGGTAAAGCCAGGTGGATACGCGGGCCTCGCCCCGAAATCGGTCATAGGCCCGAAAGGCCTGGAGGAACACCTGCTGGGTCAGATCCCGTGCATCCTCCAGGTTGCCCACCTGCCAGTAAATGTGATTGAGAATCCGATCGTGATAGGTCATGAACACTTCCTCAAAGGGTGGTTTATGCATCCGGCCGTCTCCTGATCATGACCTTAGACGCCGGATTCACCTCAAAGGTTCCCGTCCAGCTGTGGGGCATAGAAAAAGGATACAGGACCCCGCCGACCCCTGCAACGATCCGCGTAGCCTCACAACAATCTACACGTAAAGGGCCGTACCTGCATTCCTGCATCTGGAGGAACAAAGGAGGAAAAAAAGAGGAAGATACGGTGGCGATCAGGGAGCGGGTTCGGACGACGCGGAGGAAGGGATCGTTGCAGATGGCACACCGTTATCGGCGTACCCGGAAGAAGAAGGGAAAGATCCTGGACGTGTTTTACGCGCGAAGGGGGGGCAACCGATCCCCCTGAACGGCCAGTATTGAAAGAGAAAAGATTCTCAGGAGGAAGATCCGGAATCCTTTGCGCCTTTCTCAGAGGAAGAAGAGGTGGAGGCGTTCTGCTTTTTGTAATCCGTGATGTAAAATCCTGACCCTTTGAACACCAGGCCCACACTGCCCGAAAAGGTTCGCCGCAGTGGCCCACCACAGGAAGGGCAGGTGGTGGGATGTTCCTCGTGGTGTGCCACAAGCATCTCCACTTCCTCACCGCACTGCTCACACCGGTACGTGTAGATGGGCATGGTTGACCTCCTGCCTTCCCGACGTGGGTGCGGCCGCATAAGCGGCCGCACCCACGCGAGAACGCGGCTCAGAATTCGTCAAAGTTGCCACCCGGTGCTGCGGGGGCGTTCTCCTTCTTCTCCTTGATCTCCACCACAATGGCTTCGGTGGTGAGAAGCAGACCGGCGATGGAGGCGGCATTCTGAATGGCGATCCGTTCCACCTTGGTGGGATCGATAATTCCAGCCTCCAGCAGGTCCACATACTCACCCGTCAGGGCGTTGAACCCTTCGTTCTGATTCCGCTTCTTGACCTCCTCCACCACCAGATAGCCGTTGTATCCCGCGTTTTCCGCAATCCAGCGAAGCGGTTCCTGGATGGCCTTCTTCACAATCTGGACACCCAGTTTCCGATCGCCCTCGGTCTTCTCCTCCAGCTTCTCCAGGTCGGGCAGGGTCCGGATCAGCGCCACACCGCCACCGGCCACAATCCCTTCTTCCACAGCGGCCTTGGTTGCATGCAGGGCGTCCTCAATCCGGGCTTTCTTCTCTTTCATCTCGCTCTCCGTGGCCGCACCCACATAGATCACCGCCACACCACCGGCCAGCTTCGCCAGACGCTCCTGGAGTTTTTCGCGATCGTAATCCGACTTGGTTTCCTCAATCTGTTTGCGGATCTGGTTGATCCGGGCCTGGATATCCTCTTTTTTCCCGTAGCCTTCAATGATGGTGGTGTGCTCTTTGGTGATCACCACCCGCTTCGCCCGTCCCAGATCCTCCAGTCGGGCGCTCTCCAGCTTCATCCCGGCTTCTTCGGAGATCACCTGTCCGCCGGTCAGGATGGCGATATCCTGGAGCATGGCTTTCCGGCGTTCACCGTAACCGGGTGCCTTCACCGCACAGGCCTGGATCACACCGCGAATCTTGTTCACCACAAGGGTCGCCAGGGCTTCCCCTTCCACATCCTCCGCAATCACCAGCAGGGGTTTACCCATCTCCGCCACCCGCTGAAGCACGGGCAGAAGATCACGAATGTTGGAGATCTTCTTGTCATGGATCAGGATGTAAGGATCCTCAAGGACGGCCTCCATCTTGTCGGGATCGGTGATGAAATAGGGGGAGATGTATCCACGGTCAAACTGCATCCCCTCCACCACTTCCACATAGGTCTCGATCCCCTTCGCTTCCTCCACAGTGATCACGCCGTCCTTGCCCACTTTGTCCATCGCCTCGGCAATTTTCTTTCCGATGTCCGGGTCGTTGTTGGCCGAGATGGTGGCCACCTGCTCAATTTCCCTGGAGTCTTTCACCTCCTTGGAAAGCTTCCGCAGGGATTCCACCACCGTTTCCACAGCCTGGTCAATGCCCCGCTTCACCTCGGTGGCATTGGCACCCGCGGCCACATACCGGAGACCTTCACGGAAAATGGCCTCGGCAAGGACGGTCGCGGTGGTGGTCCCATCCCCGGCCACATCGGAGGTTTTGGAGGCAACCTCCCGGACCAGCTGGGCACCAATGTTCTCGAAGGGATCCTTGAGCTCAATCTCCTTGGCCACGGTCACCCCGTCTTTGGTCACCGTGGGCGAACCAAACTTTTTCTCAAGCACCACATTCCGACCCGCGGGACCCAGGGTTACCCGAACCGCCTTTGCCAGCTTCTCCACACCCCGAAGAATGGCCCGCTGAGCCTCATCGCTGTAAATAATGTCTTTGGCTGCCATCGCTTCCTCCTCCTTTTAGTCTTCGATCACCGCGAGAACCTCATCTTCCCGCATCACCAGCAGC
>JALUJC010000277.1 GCA_027053375.1 Caldifarciminota bacterium | reverse complement strand
GGAAACCGGTGGATCACCCCTCACCCGGCACATCCCCCGATTTCCCCTGATCCTCGTGGTGGGGGACGAACATCGCGGTATTCGCCGGCCCATTCTCCGTCTGGCGGATGCGGTGGTCACCATTCCGGGCAGAGGTATTCCCGCATCGCTGAACGTGGCCAGCGCCGCGGCCATCGCGCTTCACTGGATTGCAACCCACCATGAAAAATAAACAACCGGCCCCCGCCTTTTCCTCCATCGGACCGGTGTACGACCGGTTGATGGATGACGTGCCTTACTATGACTGGATACGCTATCTGGAGCGGCTTTTTCACACCCACGGGTTTCTGCCCCGGCGCCTTCTGGATCTCGGCTGTGGCACGGGACGGGCCACCCTCCTTCTGCGGAAACGCGGATACCAGATCCTTGCGCTGGACCGTTCCCGAAGCATGTTGCGGGTCGCCAGACAACGCTTCCGCACGGACCCGGGCGTGCTCTGTATTCAGGCAGACGCACGAAATTTTGCCTTTCGCCAGCCGGTGGATGGGGCCATCTCCATGTTCGACACCCTCAACAATTTCCTGAAACAACAGGAGCTGCTTCAGGTCTTTCAGAACGTATACCGTGTCCTTCGTCCCGGGGGTCTTTTTACCTTTGATATGAACACCCCCTGGTGTCTGGCCCATATCTGGGGTGATGATGTCAAAGTCAAGGAAAATGCAGGGATCATCAGCATCTGGCGCACCCGGTTTTCCGCGCATCCGCCCACGGCCCGACTCTGGATCACCCTTTTCGTCCCCGAACCCGACGGAAGGTACCGCAGGCTGGATGAAACCCACGTGGAACGGGGATATTCTCTGGACACCCTCCACAGACTCCTGAAAAAAGCGGGGTTTCGGGGTATCACCATGTATCGCCATCTCTCCCTTCGTCCTGCCCGTGAGGCGGATCCACGCATCCAGGTCCTGGCATGGAAAGGCGAATCCTGAGCGATCCCCCCTATCGCGTGGTGTTTGAAAAGGTGGTTCCCGAAGAACCCGGGCACTACGGAACCTGGGAAGCACCCGCGCGTCTTACCGAATGGATGAAACAGGAGAACATTCGTCTCTATGCCCATCAGGTGAAAGCATTGCAGGCCCTTTCAAAGAACCGGTCGGTGATCGTGACCACCCCGACCGCTTCCGGCAAGAGTCTGATCTACCAGGCATGGTTTCTGGCAGCGCTGGAACAGGGAAAACCTGTGCGGGTTCTGTATGTCTCCCCCCTGAAAGCCCTGATCCAGAACCAGGCGGCCGCTCTCGGAGAGATCCTGGAAGAAACCATCGGGTCTGCTGAAGCGGTGGGCATCCTGACGGGAGACACCCCGAGGGAGCGAAGGCGAAGCTATGAACGGCGTCCCCCACGCTTTTTGCTCACGACCCCGGAATTGCTTCATTTCAGTCTGATCCAGCGTGCCGAGCGATGGGGAAGGCTCTGGGAAGAGGTGTCTCTGGTCGTTCTGGACGAAACCCATGTGTATCGCGGTGTATTCGGGATTCATATGGCGGCTGTGATCCGACGCATGCGTGCACTCCTGGAAAAGCATCACCGGACCCCCCCGTTCCTGTTGCTTTCCGCCACGCTGGCCAACCCTCTGGAACACGCACAGAACCTGACAGGAATTCAGGATTTTACGGTGGTGGGGCGGAGCACGGCGCCCCGACCTCGCAAAACCTATCAGGTGGCGGAAACCGAACCCCTTCCCCTGGATGTGCTGATTCCCCGGGTGGTCCAGTTCCTCATGGAGCGCGGGCACCGCATCCTGGTGTTTGCACGAACCCGAAAGGGGGTGGAGCGGGCGTTTCTCAGCCTGCAGGCCGGAGGAGAGGAACGGGTGGCTGCCTATCGCGCGGGGTACTTACCGGAACAGCGCCGCGCGCTGGAAGAAGCCATGATTTCCGGAGAACTTCAGGCCATGATCACCACCTCTGCGCTGGAGCTGGGCGTGGACATTGGGGATCTTACCGCTGTGGTGATCTATGGATTCCCCGGCAGTAAGATGAGCTTTTTCCAGCAATGCGGGCGTGCAGGACGCAAACAACCCGGTCTCTGTGTCTTTCTTCCCACGCAGGACGCACTGGATCAGTACTACAAAGATCACCCGGAAACACTTCTCTCTCCCCGAACGGAACCCATTGTTCTGCATCCGGCCAATGGTCCGGTGCTGGTGCAGCACGTGGCGGCTTTCGCCCATGAGTGCCGGCTTCAGGGTGAAATCTGCACACGGGATCAGGTGGCCCGATGGTGGGGAGAAGAAGGGCTGGAAGCCCTGGATCAGCTGGAGGTGGAAGATCCCGAACGGTTTCAGACCTACCTGCACCGGGTGAGGGAGACCTACCTTCCCCGTCTGTCCCGCAATGAACTCGCGCAGAAAGTCCATCTCCGGGCCACCGGA
>JALUJC010000276.1 GCA_027053375.1 Caldifarciminota bacterium | reverse complement strand
CGGATATCCTGTCCTGCTGAAGGCCGTGGGGGGTGGAGGAGGAAAGGGTATGCGGCGGGTGGACCGCCCTGAAGACCTTCTCCACGCGGCGGAGAGCGCTATGCGGGAAGCACAGGCAGCCTTTGATGATCCAAGGTTGTTTGTGGAAAAGTGGGTGGAACCTGCACGTCACATTGAGGTTCAGATTCTGGGGTTGCCGGATGGTACGGTGGTGGCCCTGGGTGAACGGGAGTGTAGCCTTCAGCGGAGATACCAGAAGATCATTGAGGAGAGCCCTTCTCCCTTTGTAAAAAAGGATCTCCGGGAAGCGTTGATGGAGGCCGCCGTCCGGGTGGCCCGCGCGGCAGGCTACCGAAATGCAGGCACCGTGGAGTTCCTGGTGGATACCGGGGGACGTTTCTATTTCATGGAGGTGAATGCCCGTCTCCAGGTGGAGCATCCTGTGACGGAAGCGGTGCTGGGGCTGGATATGGTGCGTTTGCAGATGGAAGTGGCGCTGGGCGAAGATCCGTCCCTCCCCGTCCGGCTGGAACCCCGGGGGCATGCCATTGAAGCGCGACTGTATGCAGAAGATCCTGCCCAGCAGTTTCTTCCGCAGAGTGGCCCCCTGCTAACGGTCTCCTTTTCCCACCTTCCCGGGATCCGCGTGGATCACGGTGTGCGGGAAGGGACGGAGGTCTCTCCCCACTATGACCCGCTCCTTGCAAAGATCATTGCCTGGGGGATGGATCGCGAGCAGGCGCGTCGTCGTTTGCTGCAGGCCCTTCGGGAAACGGTGGTGTTTGGGGTGGTGACCAACCTGAACTATCTGCAGGATCTTCTGGAGTCTGAGGCTTTCCGTTCAGGAGAAACCTATACCCGTACCGTTGCGGACCAGTCCCCATCGCTTCCAGCGCCAGAGGAGGTGGCGGCTGCAGCCTGGGTTGCCCTCCACACTGCGCAGGATGGCGGGCCACTCACCCGGCGCACCGCACGCACGGGAGAGGAACAGATCTGGTCCCGTCTTCAGGGGAGGTGGATCCCGTGAATGAACGTCCGCTGGATCTACGGCTGGGGGCATGGAACCTTCGGGTTATCCTGCGAAAGGAAGAGGGGGCCGAACGTGTGGAGGTGGACGGTGTGTCCATGGTCCTGCGGGATGCGGGACGCAGGGATGGCCGGTGGTTGCTTGAGATTGAGGGTCAACGGATCCCTGTTCGGTTTCTGCGGCAGGGAGACACCGTGTGGGTTCAGACCGGGGGGCGTATTTATCCGGTTAGAATGCGTGTTCCCACCGAAGCAGCTCAGGAGAACCAGCGCAGGGATCCGCTGATTCGGTCTCCGATGACCGGAAAGGTGATCCGGGTCCCGGTGAGACCGGGCGATCGGGTGGAGGAGGGTGAGGTTGTGGTGACGGTGGAAGCCATGAAGATGGAGTATCATCTGGAAGCGCCCTTTGATGCGGTGGTGGAGGAGGTGCACGCCCGGGAAGGTGATCTGGTGGATCAGGATCAGGTGCTGGTGCGTTTGCGTCCGGTGAAAGAAGCCCATGAAGCGACCGATTGAACTCACCGAAGTGGGTCCCCGGGATGGGCTTCAAAACGAACCCGGGGTCATTCCCACCGATCAGAAGGTGGCGTTTGTGGATGCCCTCTCGCAGACGGGGGTTCAAGAAATTGAAGTCTCGTCCTTTGTCTCTCCCCGGTGGGTTCCCCAGCTTGCGGATGCAGAAGAGGTATTCCGACGAATCCAGCGAAGGGAGGGTGTGATCTATTCCGCCCTGGTTCCCAACCTGAAGGGCTTGAACCGTGCCCTTACGGCGGGTGTGGACAAGATCGCCGTGTTCACGGCCGCATCCGAGACCTTCAACCGAAAAAACATCAACGCCTCCATTCAGGAATCGCTGGAGCGGTTCCGACCCGTGATTCGGGAAGCGCTTGCTGCGGGTCTCCCGGTGCGCGGTTATGTATCCACTGCCTTTCACTGTCCCTATGAGGGAGAAATCCCCCCTGGGAAGGTATTGCCTGTGGTGGATGCCCTGCTGGAACTGGGGGTGGAGGAGGTGTCCCTCGGGGATACCATCGGGAAAGCCTCACCGGCCGATGTGCGTCGGTTGATGGATGTGCTGCTTCCCAGGATTCCTGTGGAAAAGGTGGTGCTTCATTTTCACGCAACCTATGGCATGGCCCTGGCCAACGTGATGGTGGCCTGGGAAGAATATGGTGTTTTCCGCTTTGATGCCTCTGCCGGGGGACTGGGTGGATGCCCGTATGCACCCGGAGCGTCCGGGAATGTGGCCACCGAGGATGTGGTCTATGCCCTTCAGCGCATGGGCGCGGACGTCAGGGTGAATCTGGAGAAGGTGATCCAGGCGGTAAAGGATCTTCGCCCCCACCTTGCGCATCCTCCCCGTTCCCACCTCTATGCGGTGTGGAT
>JALUJC010000275.1 GCA_027053375.1 Caldifarciminota bacterium | reverse complement strand
GGGGGGAAGTGGAAGAATCTCCGCTTCCGGACGCTGTTCAAGCAACCATGCAAGCACCGCTTCGTTTTCATAGGGCGTCAACGTGCAGGTGGAATAGACCATCACACCACCGGGTCGGAGCGCATCCATCGCCGAAAGGATGAGCTTTCGCTGGAGCCCCACGAGCCGACGAACCTTGTGCATGTTCCACCAGCGCAGGACATCCGGGTTCTGATGGAGTGTCCCCAGCGCCGAGCAGGGGGCATCCAGCAACACCCGGTCAAAGGTGTTCGGCAATAAAGATCCCACCCTGGTACCGTCCATCTCTGTGATGACCACATTGTAGGCCCCCATGCGGTCCACATTGTTGGAAAGCGCTTTCAAACGCGTGCGATCCAGTTCGTTGGCCACCACAACCCCTGTATACCGCATCCGTTCCGCAATCTGGGTGGTTTTGGATCCCGGTGCGGCTGTGAGATCCAGCACCCATTCCCCGGGTTGAGGATCCAGCACCAGAGGGGGGATCATGGATGCCAGACTCTGAAGATAAAAGGCTCCCAGGTAATGCTCCAGCGTGTTGCCAGGGGGAAAGGGTGCGTGGCGGATCACAAAAACCTCCTCTCCGAGAGGGTGGGGTTCCAGAAGAAATCCCTGAGATTCAAGACGACGTCGCAATTCTCCGGGAGACATGCGCATCCGGTTCACCCGAAGGGTGGAGGGAAGGCGGGATTGCGCCCACATCCAGAAGTCCGGGGTTTCCTCTCCCAGCAGCTCGACAAGCAAGCGGCTAAGTCCCGGATTGGCCTGTTCAGGGGTATGCCGGGTCATGCCGGGTATGATACAGCCTTCCTGGAAACCCGTCATCTTGACGGATCATGGAAGAGGGTGGATCATAGACATGTATGTCCGATTTGAACATTTCCGGTGTTCCCAACAGGGAGGAAACATGCTCAACAGGGAAACGCAGTACGCGATACGCACGTTGATTGCCCTTTCCGAATCCAATGGGGAATACGTGTCCACACGTGCACTTGCAGAGCAGCTGAACATTCCCTATTTCTTCCTCTCAAAAATCCTTCAAAAGCTGGTTCGACGTGGGCTTGTAGACTCCCGGAAAGGTCTGGGGGGAGGTGTGCGTCTGCGGCACTCACCGGAGGAGATCACGGGCCTGATGGTTCTGGAAGCTGTGGACGACACCGAGTTTCTTGAATCCTGCGTGCTGGGATTTCCGCAGTGCAATGACCAGAACCCCTGCCCTTATCATCACGAGTGGGGACCCATTCGGTCCCGAATTCAGGAGCTGTTTGCCACCCACACACTTGCCGAACTTCGGGGGCTTCAGGAAAGCGGTTGATCCAGGAAATGGATCAGAAAAGCCCACTTTTTTGCCACATGTTCCCGGATATAGCGATATCGTCCGGACGGACCAAAATGTCCTGCACCCCTGTCCATCATGAGCAGAATCACCCCCTTACCCTGCTGATGGTCCCGTAACCGCGCCACCCATTTGGCCGGCTCCCAGTACCGAACCCGCGGATCGTTCACCCCTCCGGTTGCGAGGATGTGGGGATATTTCTGATCCACAATGTTGTCATAGGGAGAATAGGCACGGATGACCCGGTAATCTTCTTCCCGTTCTGGATTCCCCCACTCGTCATACTCGGTGACGGTCAGCGGCAGGGAAGGATCCAGCATGGTGTTGAGGACATCCACGAAAGGGACATCTGCAATAGCCACACGGAAGAGATCGGGACGCATATTCAGTACAGCACCGATCAGGAGCCCTCCGGCACTCCCCCCCTGGATGGCCACGCGTTGCGCGTCCACATGGGGATCCTGACGCAGGGCTTCCGCCACCGCAATGAAATCCAGAAAGGTGTTCGTTTTCTTGCTGAGTTTCCCTTCCTCATGCCAGCGCTCCCCCAGCTCTCCACCTCCACGCACGTGGGCAACCGCATAGGCCATTCCACGCTGAAGAAGGGCCATGATGCTCGCCCGGTAGTGAAGAGAATAGGGAAAGCCATAGGATCCATACCCCACAAGGAAAAGCGGCGCAGGGCGGTCCATCTTTTTAGGTCGGACCAGAGAAACGGGAACGGCTGTTCCATCATGAGACGGAACCCAGCGGCGTTCCAGGACAAACTGTTCGGGATCCAGCCCTTTGACTTCCACACGGTGGCGTACGTGCAGCCGGCGTGCGCGCATGTCATACTCAAAGGTGATGCGCGGTGTGACCGGTGTGGTATATTCCAGACGAAGGAGATGGGTGTTCGCACGGGTCTGGATTCCCAGAGAAACTTCATAAAGCGGATCAGGAAAACGAAGCAGGTGCGTGTGCCCACGTTCTATGTCCAGAATACGCACGGAAGACAACCCATCTCGCCGTTCAAGAAGCGCAACATGCTTCTGGAACACCCGCATCTCCTGGATCCCCACG
>JALUJC010000274.1 GCA_027053375.1 Caldifarciminota bacterium | reverse complement strand
GTTCTGCGCCGTGACGCAGCAGGGCGTGGGCCACTTCATGGGAGAGCACGGTGGCCAGGCCGGGATCGTCCCGGGCAAGGGGGAGGATCCCGGTGTACACCGCGATTTTTCCTCCCGGAAGACAGAAGGCATTCACCGTGCGGTCATCCTTAATTACCGTAAACGCCCAGCGATAGTCTGGACGGTTCGCCGCGCGGGCGATGCGTTCCCCCACACGTCGGACCCACGCGTTCACCGTGGGATCGTGGGAGATGCGGCTTTTCTGCAGAATCTCACGGTATGCATCCTCCCCGAGGCGGCGCTCTTCCCGTTCAGAGAGAAGAATAAACTGCTTGCGCCCCGTATAGGGCGCTGTGGCACATCGTACGATCCCCCCGAGAAATCCCAGGAGGAAAAGAAGCGCAACCCTTTTATGCCGGAAGGTTCTCCACATAGCGCTGGAAAATTCTGTAAAGGGTTTCCAGGCTGTTCAGGTCCACCCATTCACGGGGACCGTGGATGTCTTCCCCGATGGGATAGAGAATGACCACAGGCATTCCCTGTTCTGCGAAATGGCGTGCATCGGTGGCCCCGTGTTCCCGCGCCAGTTCCACGGGACGTTCCAGCACCTCTTCCATGGTGTGAAGGAAACGCTGGAAGAGGGGGTGGCTTCGGTCGGTTTCCACTGGAACAGCGGTGGTGAGGTCCTCCAGTTCAAAAGGCCCTGTATTCTGCAGGATCTTCTGAACCTCTTTCAGAAAGGCTTCCGGGGATGTGGGACCCGGGAAACGGAAATCCAGATCCATCCAGGCTTCATCCGCCACAATGTTGGGCGCACGCCCTCCCTGGATCCGGCCCAGGTTCAGGGTGGGATACCAGTGCTCTGGATCTTCCGGACGGGCCTGCGCGTCCACCCACGTTCGCAGTGCCTGGTAAGCGCGAATCAGCTGGTCAATGGCGTTGTCCCCCAGCCAGGGCTGAGAGCCGTGGGCGGCTTTGCCATGGGCTTTGACACGCAGGTGCAGTGCGCCTTTTTCCGCGTAAATCAGACGGAAACTGGACCCCCCATCGGGCACGATCACAAAGGATGCACGGATACCCTGTTCTTTGACCAGCCATTCCACACCGTCCCGGCTTCCCACTTCTTCATCGGTGGTGAGCATCAGGGCGCAGGAGGGGACAGGATCCCTGGACATCAAATCCAGGAAAAGGCGGATCATCACCGCATCGGGTCCCTTCATGTCCAGGGCGCCGCGTCCATAGAGCCGCCCATCCTGGATCCGTGGTTCAAACTGGGAAGGGTCTTCGGCGGGAACCACATCCAGATGGCCCACGAAGAGCACCTGGCTGTGCCGTCCTTTCCGGGTGTTCAGGTAAATGCTGTGTTTTTTGTTACGAAGGAAGCGTTCCTTGTGCCAGGGCCACGCGGAAAACCAGGCGTCCACCTGGTCCACAATTGCCTGAAGCTGATCGGGGCGATCGGCGGTGGTCTGAAAGCGAATCAATGAAGAAAGAATCTCCTGAATCTCCATTGGGAACCTCCCTTTTCCTTGGATTGTATGGGACAGTCAGGGAATCATCCAGCCGCGTTGTGTTCATCCTCCAGATTTCAGTCCGGGAATCCTCCTCGCCGGAATTCTACGGACCGCCGCTCTTCTGTTTGCTTGCTGATTTCTGACCGGGAATCCCTCACACCCGCAGGTCTCCTGTATACAGGACGCTCCGGGTCCACCTGCACCTCCTCATCCGCACACCTGCAGACGGTACCCATTTCCCGTGTGATGGGCCATGATTATTATAAAGGCATCACATGACCGCCACCCACATACAGCAGCTGCCCGGTAATCCAGCGTGCCTGTCTTGAGGCAAGAAACACAATGACATCAGCCACATCCTCCGGTGTTCCCACCCGCCGGAGGGGAATTTCTTCCCGCAGTTTTTCTTCCATCTCCGGCGTGATGTAACCCGTCTGCACCGGTCCCGGGGCCACCACATTGACGGTGATTCCGCAGGGACCCAGCTCCATGGCGGCCGCGCGACTGTAACTCTCCATGGCATGTTTGCTTGCGCCATAGGAAACTTCACCGGGGAAGGCGGAGGCACCGTCCGTGCTGACGTTGATGATGCGCCCCTCCTCCGCACCCCGCGCCACAAACCGCCGTGCAAATTCGGCCATCATCAGGGCGACCGCCCGGGCGTTTACGGCAAAGTTCCGCGCATAGCTTTCAGACGTAATCAACGCGTCATGCGTTGGCAGGAAGGTGTCCTCTGCCCAGCTCGCCGCGTTGTTGACCAGAACATCCACGGGCCCGAAAACCGCTTCCACCCGATCAAACAGCCGGGGGATGTTTTCCGGATCCGAAAGATCGGCTTCCCACGCTGCGGCCCGTCCGCCCCTTCGGCGAATCGCCGCAAGGACTTCCTCCGCGGTTTTTGTCTGCTGGAGCCGA
>JALUJC010000273.1:1846-2440 GCA_027053375.1 Caldifarciminota bacterium | reverse complement strand
TCGCTGCACAATACACACATCTGCCCCGATACGTATCGGGTAATTGATGCGGTACGGAAAGACCGGGGATTCATTGTATTCCACGCACTGTAGATTCTGACGGATCTGCATTTTGCTGCATCGTACATGGGTGCCCGCGCCATTCCTACAGTATCGCCGCGTGGTACGTGGAACGTACCGGGATCGGTTGCACGTTTGGGTCCTGAAACAAACAAAACAAAGAAAATACAGCGTGGTTCCCCTCCCCTCGCTCAACCCGTGTGGGTAGAGAGAAGGCACCGGGAAGGCACGAGGATACGTACAATACGGCCCCTTTCGTGTAGATTTTACCATGAGGCAAGGCGGGTTCTTGACAACACATCGGTATATGTCTAAAATTTGGAAGACTGGATCTTTGACAATGATGTGAGTGTAGATGAACAAATGGGCCGGGGGGAATACGGATAAACTGAAGGAGGTTGTAATGTCAGGAAAGGAAAGGAAAGGAAAGGAAATTTCATGAGCTGTTAAGGTACGCCATCCTCTTGACTCTGGTGTTGATTCCTTTTACGATTTTTTCCTGTGAGCGCTTTCCCTCAACGGTTGAGAGTTCAA
>JALUJC010000273.1:0-1836 GCA_027053375.1 Caldifarciminota bacterium | reverse complement strand
GCGTGGTTCCCCTCCCCTCGCTCAACCCGTGTGGGTAGAGAGAAGGAACCGGGAAGGCACGAGGATACGTACAATACGGCCCCTTTCGTGTAGATTTTACCATGAGGCAACACCCATCCTTTCGTGTGAATTTTTGATGAGGCAAGGAACATGGTTGATGGTGGGAAGGGAATTCTGTATACTTAACCGCAAAAGGGAGGAAGGCTGATGGCGCATAAGAAAGGACAGGGCGCAACAAGAAACGGTAGAGATTCTCTTTCCAAACGACTCGGGGTCAAACGCGGAGACGGCCAGGTGGTGCGCGCGGGAAATATCCTGGTTCGTCAGCGCGGAACCAGGATCCACCCCGGATTCAACGTGGGGCGTGGAGGCGACGATACGCTGTTTGCCCTTGCTGATGGCGTGGTGCGTTTTGAGCGCCGCAAGGGACGGGTGTACGTCTCCGTGTTCCCCACCTCCGGATAATCCGTGTCCACCCGAAAACGCTGGTCGGTGCTGGTTATTCCCCACCATGATGGGGGGAAGCAGCGTTCTTTCACACTGTCTCGCTGGCAGGTTGTAGGGGCGGGTCTGTTTCTGGGGACCTCCCTGCTCGCTTTTATCGGGGGTCTGGTTTTCTGGGCGTACACTGGAAGCCTGCAACTTCAGCTCTCTCTTGCACAGCGCAAGAATCAGCGCCTTGTGGCAGAGGTGGCGCGCGTGAAACAGCTGGAAGCACAGATTCAGGAGTTGAAGGAAATCCGCCGGCAGTTGCTCCGGATGCTTGCGCCCGAGGAAATGCTGGCCAGTGCAGGTCCCCTGGACACGGTCCGTGACGTTCCTCTCACCACCCGAACCCTGAATGAGTCCGAAACCCCGCTCTCCCTTCCCGATGAAAGCCGACCCTTCGGCCTGCCCACCCGCGGTGTGCTTGCCCGACCCTTCTCAGATGACCATCCCGGCATTGACATCGCTGCTCCCTATGGCACACCCGTGGTGGCCACAGCCGCCGGAAAGGTGGTGGTGGTCCGCGAGGACCCGACCTATGGGAACCTGGTGGTGATCAAACACGAAAGTGGTTACCGGACACGGTATGGACACATGCTGAAAGCAGTGGTCCGCGTTGGGGATCATGTCAAACGCGGGCAGATTATCGGTTTTGTGGGCTCCTCCGGCATCAGCACGGGGCCTCATCTTCATTATGAGATCTGGGAAAAGAACCACCAGGTGAACCCGCTGTTCTTCCTGGGCATTGCCCGCGCTTCCCGTCCCGGTCCCACCTCATGATCCTGCTGGAGCGGGTGACCCTGTGGTGGAAGGGTCGCCGGATTCCGTCCCGGGATCTCCTGGCCCTTCACGGTCGATGGATCTGGGTGGGGCCGCACGGGCACCTCACCCCTCCTGAAGAAGCCCGTTCGTACCGTTTCCCACCGGATACCGTGGTGCTTCCACCCTTTGTGGATGCCCACATGCATCTTGCTGCATGGGGTGTGGCACACATGCTTCCCACCCTGGAAGGAACCCGTTCTCTGGAGGAAGTGCTGGAACGCATCCGTGAGGGGCTCCAGCGCTTTCCTGACGCACCCCACTATGTCTTCTGGGGGTATGATGAAACCCGTTTCACACAACCTTCTCATCCAGACCGCACTGTGCTGGACCGGCTCACACGCACGCGCCCTCTGGTGGTCCGACGCATCTGTGGTCATATCGCCTATGCCAACACCCCCGCATTGGAGATTCTTCGTCGGCATCCCTCCATCTCCCCGACAGACGTGGATCCGCTGCAGGGGCGACTGGAGGAAGGGGCCGCCCTTCGCATCCGGGACGTGTTTCCTCCCACCCTGGACGAGTGGATGG
>JALUJC010000272.1 GCA_027053375.1 Caldifarciminota bacterium | reverse complement strand
CCCCCTCCCTCTGGATTCAGCTTCGTGGGGAGCCTCTTCCTCCCGTGTTTCGGGAGGAAGAGGCTCCCCACGAAGCTGAATCCAGAGGGAGGGGGTGTGACCCAGGGCGGGATGAAAGCGATCCTCCACAACCAGGCGGAAACGCGATGAGGGTGTGAGATAGACCGCCAGGGCATAGGAGGGTGGGTGGCTGAGCCATCCGAATCCCATGGCAAAATCGGGATGCACCCAGTGGACCAGGGCTGCGGAAAGGGTGAGCGGCTGCCCTTCTTCTAAGGCCGCAGCAAGGGCCGGGGTAAGATCCTCAAGTCTCAAGCGGTACTGCACACGCAACACCCAGGGGGTCAGCGTATCCAGGAACAGATCTGCGGAGACGTCCAGGGTTTGCTCTCCGAAGGCCGCGCCTGCCCCCCATCGTACCCCGGGTGTCCAGTAAGTCTCCTCCTCCACTTCCAGCATCCGGGCAATCACTGCCCACCCCATCTCCTCCCAGTTTTTCCCGATTGCCAGGGTATACCGGCGAAAAGCGGGCGGACCGTAACGATGGACCGAAAGTCCACCCCATGGCGAAACAACAAACACCTGGATTTCCTCCAGATCCTCCATACTGAATCGCCGCTGCGCCCCACTCCAGACAACCCAGGTTCCCCGACGCCAGAGCTGGGGAAAGGACGTGGAAGGACCCAGATTCGGGTCAACGGAAGGCTGGAAAAGCGATCCATCCAGCGCAAAAGGGGAATAGGACAGAAGGATCCACAGGGCCACCCCCATCCCCATCAGAATCCCACACCCTCCTCACGCAAAAACTGTCGCTCTTCCTCCTCCAGGGTCCGGTAGGGAGAGGTGGGGGAGAGGGGTCCCCGGTGAATCCGGCATGTATCTGTAGGGACCATCCCTGCCCGGAACACTTCTTCCCGTGTAGGGCAGTACGGTGTGGGAAGCAACCCCGTTTCCGCACAGATGCTCAGGGTGGTAACCCCGGAAGGGACAGGGAATCCTGTGGTGTCCGTTGTATCGGTAACCTCTCGCATAAAGGTCGCCCAAATGGGCAGGGCCATGGCTGCACCTGTGGCACCATGGCGGATGGGGCGGAGGCTGTCATACCCCACCCAGACACCGGTCAGAAGGCCCGGTGTGAACCCCATAAACCAGGTATCTCTGTTGTCGTTGGTGGTTCCGGTCTTGCCGGCCGCAGGAAGCGTAAAGTGGTAACGGGTGCGCGCGCTCCGACCGGTTCCCTCATTCATCACGCTCTCCATCATGGAGATCAGAAGATACAGGGTGGATGAATCCAGCACCTGAATCTGGATGGGGAAGTTTTCTTCCAGGACCTCTCCTCCACGGTCCACAATCCGCTGGATAAAGAAGGGGCGGATCCGGTGTCCGTAGTTGGCAATGGCCGCATAGGCGCGGGCAAGTTCCCAGAGAGAAAGCGTGGCACTGCCAATCAGAGAGGAAGGATACGGGGGAATCGTGCTTTCAATGCCCAGCAGCCTGGCATACTGTGCCACCACGGAGGGACCCACCACCATCCCGAGACGAATGGTGGCCAGGTTTCGTGAACGGGCCAGGGCAGTCCGCAGGGTGATTCGACCAAGATACTTTCCGTCATAGTTTTCCGGTACCCAGGGTTTTTCCCTCGGTCCCAGTTGCATACCCAGCGGTTCGTCTTCCACGAAATCAGAGGGCTGATACCCATTGTCCAGCGCCGCCAGGAAAACGAATGGTTTGAAAGCAGACCCTGGCTGCCGCCGCATCTGGATCACGCGATTGAACTGAGACTCAGAAAAATTCCGTCCCCCGACCACCGCATAGATCTCTCCGGTCCGGGGGTTCAGGCTGATCAGGGCAGCCTGCAAATACGGAGGTTGTGGATACTTTTCCTTCAGGGTGCTGTCTGTCAACCACTCCTCCCGCGTGGGATGCAGGCGATACCTTTTCTCCAGAAGGGTCAGCAGGGTATCCACCACCGAATCCGCCACCCACTGCATCGTTCGATCCAGGGTGGTATAGATTGCTCCACCCCCTTCATAAAGAAACTTTTCCCCATAACGATCAATCACGTACTGCCGGATCATCTCCAGCGCATACCTCCCGAAGGCCACCTGATCTTGTTCCTCTGGAGGACGCACCACCAGAGACTCCTGCATGGCCTGTGTGAAGGAGGAATCATCCAGAAGCCCCCGTTCATGAAGGGTCCGAAGGATGGCATGCGCCCGGGCAAGAGAACGATCTGGATGCCGGATGGGGGAGTAAAGCACGGGAGACTTGGGCAGTCCCACGAGGACCGCGATCTCCAGCGGTGTCAGTTCATTCAGTTCTTTATTGAAATAGTACTTCGCTGCCGCTTTGATTCCATACACACCATGACCGAAATAGATCAGATTCAGATAGCGCTCCAGGATTTCTTCCTTGGAAAACGTTCGTTCCAGCCGCACAGCCAGCAGCGCCTCTTCAAGTTTCCGCCGAAGGGTCCGTTTCTGTGTCAGAAACAGGTTCCGTGCCAGTTGCTGGGTGATGGTGGAACCACCCTGGACCGTGCGTCCTGCCCGCAGGTTGACCAGCAATGCACGGAGTATGGAAAGGGGACGGACCCCCCAGTGCTGGAAAAAGTACCGATCTTCCACCTCAACAAAGGCACGCCACACGCGTGGAGGAATTTCATCAAGCCTTGCGATCCGACGCCGTTCCGTGTAAAACTCATGGAGGATCTCGTGGTTTCGGTCATACACCACGGTGGGACTGGGAATTTCGTAGGATTCGATCAGTTCCATGGGGGGCAGGGTTCGACTCAGATTAAAAAGGAGAAGCAGGCCCCCCAGAATCCCCACCACCCCCGCAAGCAGGGTCAACCCTGCGAGGGTCAGAAAGGGCCGATGCAGGGCACGGTGAATCCACTCACGCATAACGGATCATCACAAACAACGCCGAAGCCGATCCCAGAACCACATCCACAGGATCACCCGTCCAGTGAAAATACAGAAGCCATCCCCCCACCAGAAGTCCCCAGACCAGGAGAAGCACCAGTGGACGCAGATCCCAGGGGAAAAGAGGATGCAGACGTGCAACGGCAAAGGCAAGCAACAAACCGCCAAACAGAACCAGCCGCAGCATCAGGTGGAGGGGATAGGAAAGTTCAAATCCCCGGGGAGGGAGGAAAAAGGAAACCAGGAGGGAGAGCCCGGCACATCCCAGGCTCCCCCTCCATATTCTGTGCATCCTTTTCGGGTAATTGCTCAACGCAGAAACAGCGGGGCAAACACCAGGGAGACGATGGCCATCAGCTTGATCAGAATGTTCATGGAAGGACCGGTGGTGTCCTTAAAAGGATCACCCACGGTATCCCCCACAACGGCGGCTTTATGGGCATCGCTGCCTTTGCCTCCCAGGTTGCCCTCTTCAATCCACTTTTTGGCGTTGTCCCAGGCACCGCCCCCATTGGCCATCATGAGCCCGATCACCACGCCCATGATGGTGGCACCGGCAAGAAATCCTCCCAGAGCCTCCGGCCCCAGGAGAAAGCCCACCAGCAGAGGGGACACCACAGCCGTCACGCCGGGGATGATCATCTCCTTCAGTGCAGACACCGTCACAATGTCAATGCACGTGTTGTAATCAGGATTTGCTTTCCCTTCCATCAACCCTTTAATCTCCCGAAACTGGCGGCGAACCTCCTCCACCATCTTGTTGGCTGCGCGTCCCACAGCCTGAAGGGTCAGCGCGGCGATCAGGGCAGGAAGCGCACCACCAATCAACAGCCCCATCACCGTTTTCACGTTGGTCAGGTCAATGGAGGGCAACTGTGCGGCTTTCTGGTAGGCGGAAAACAGCGCCAAGGCGGTCAGTGCCGCCGAACCAATGGCAAATCCCTTCCCGATCGCCGCGGTGGTATTGCCCAGGGCATCCAGCTTATCCGTGATCTTCCGAACATCGGGACCCAGACCCGACATCTCCGCAATGCCCCCCGCATTATCAGAAATGGGGCCATAGGAATCCGTGGACATCACAATCCCGATCGTGGAAAGCATCCCGACAGCCGCAATGGCAATCCCGTACAGTCCAGCCGTGCTGAAAGCCACGTAGATGGCCACCACAATGGTGAGAAGGGGAAGGATCACGCTTTCGTACCCCAGGGCAATGCCCGCAATAATCACATTGGCAGGCCCAAAGGGTGCAGAATGCGCAATTCGCAGAATGGGCTTACCGGATGTGTACCATTCACTTTCCAGTCCAATGAAAATACCCGCCAGCAATCCGGCGACCAGCGCCCAGTAGACGGAGAGTTCCCCAAGCAACCCTTTCACCATAAAGTATGCACCCACAAGGAACAGCACCCCGGCCACATAGGTGGCGTTCCTCAGCGCGGTCGCAGGATCCATACGCTTAAAGGCCTCAATGGAGAGAATACCCACAAGAGAGGCCAGGAGCCCCAGTCCAATCAGCAGCAGTGGAAGTCCCATATACACCGTGCCCGGGACAAGGGTTGCCCCGATGGCAATGGTGGCCACCACACTTCCTACGTAGGATTCAAAGAGATCGGCACCCATACCGGCGGTATCCCCCACGTTGTCTCCCACGTTGTCTGCCACCACCGCGGGGTTCCGTGGATCATCTTCAGGAATACCGGCCTCCACCTTCCCCACCAGGTCCGCACCCACATCGGCACTTTTCGTATAAATTCCGCCCCCGACACGCGCGAAGAGCGCCACGGAGGATGCACCCATGGCAAACCCGGAAAGGACGGCAGGGTCCCGTACAATTGCATAGACAATGCCAAGCCCCAGAAGACCCAGGGAAGCCACAGCCACACCCATGACCGATCCGCCCTTAAATGCCACTGCCAGAGCTTCCGGCGCACCAGAAGCACGGGCGGCTTCCGTGGTTCGCACCGCAGATCTCGTGGCTGCCTTCATTCCGATGAAACCCGCCAGCATGGATGAGGTCGCACCAAGCACATAGGCAAAAGCCGTCATCAGTCCCAGGAATTTCGCCAGAATAAGCGCCACCACCACCACAAAAACGGCGATATAGGAATATTCACGCCGCAGAAACACCATGGCACCGTCATGGATGGCAGTGGCAAACCGTTGCATGACCTCATTTCCCGCTGGACGCTTCAGGATCGAGAAGTAGGTCCCGAGTGCAAAGGCCAGTCCCAGCACGCCCAGCACCCAGATATACGGCAACAACGACAGGAGATCGGCCATCGCGTCGCTCCTCCTTTCTGCTCCGGTTTTGGGTGGGGTTGAATCCTTACGAGTATGCGGGACACAGGAAAGACTGTCAATTTTGACGGTCCCCATGAGGACTTGTATAATCCAGGTTCTCAGGATGATTGTAGGAATTGGTGTTGATCTGATTGAAGTTTCTCGCATCCGGCGTGCAGTGGACCGTTTTGGAGAACGTTTCTTGCAGCGGATTTACGCGCCGGAAGAGGTGGCATACGCCCGCAAAGGGGAGGATTTCTTCCGGGAACTCGCTGCGCGGTTTGCCGCCAAGGAGGCTTTTGTGAAAGCACTGGGAACAGGGTTCACGCAGGGAATCCGCCATCGCGACATTGTGATCCTGAACCATCCGAGTGGGATGCCCTACCTGGTACTCAAAGGCCATGCTGCACAACGGGCACAGGGATATCGTTCTCACATCAGCCTGACCCATATCCGGGACCTGGCATCCGCGGTGTGTGTGCTGGAGGTGTCTTCATGAACCGACCGCTCTGGGTTGTGGCCCTCGGAGGGAACGCCCTGCTTCGCCCTGGAGATCCCTGGACGGTGGAGGTCCAGGCTCGCCGGATTCAGGAAACGGTGGACGGATTGCTCCCTCTCCTGGACCGTCTTCAGCTGGTGCTTACCCATGGCAATGGACCCCAGGTGGGGGCAGCGTTCTTCCGCCATACCCTCACACGTGAGGTGTACCCCCCCGCCCCCCTGGACGTGCTGACCGCTGAAACCCAGGGATGGATTGGTTATTTAATTTCCAGAGCGTTCCGAAACCGTGGTATCCCTGCGCTTGCCCTGGTGACCCAGGTGGTGGTGGATCCCGAAGATCCGGCGTTTCAGAACCCTACCAAACCGATTGGTGGGTTCATGACGCGTCGGGAAGCTGAGCAACTGGAGAAAGAATACGGCTGGACCGTTCGGGAAGATGCCGGAAGAGGCTGGCGGGTGGTGGTCCCTTCTCCACATCCGCTTGAGGTGGTGGAAGCAGATCTGATCCGTGCGTATCTCCGCGATGGCCACGTGGTGGTGGCCGGTGGGGGGGGAGGGATTCCGGTGGTCCGTACACCGCATGGATTCCAGGGTGTACCTGCCGTGGTGGACAAAGACCGGGCTTCCGCTGTTCTCGCCCTCGCGCTCGGCGCTGAACACCTTGTGATTCTGACCCAGGTGGATGCGGTGTACCTGGACTATGGAAAAGAAACTGCACGTCCCCTCCACCATGTACACGTGGAGGAGCTGGCGACCCTTGCTGAAGAAGGGTATTTCCCGCCGGGAAGTATGGGACCCAAGGTGGAAGCGGTGATTCAGTTTCTTCGGGGTGGAGGACGTCGTGCACTGATCACCTCGCTTGAGACACTTCCCTCTGCGCTGGAGGGAAAAGCGGGAACCTGGATCGAACCATGAGATTGACCCTTCGCGAAGCCTGGCGAGGTTATCTCGCCCGTCGCTACACGGGCTGGGTGGCGATGGGGGTTTCTGCCCTTCTCCTGGGGATTTTTGGGGTTCTGCTGTATACTTCTCTTGCATTCACCACCTTCCTCCAGCAAGCCCGCGCTTCCTTTACCCTGGATGTGTATGCCACCGAGGGACTCCCTGCAGAGGATCTCCAGCGTCTTGCCCGCGTTTTCCAGAGCATTACGGGTGTGGAGCGGGTGGAATACTTTGATCGGAAACGGGCGAAGGTGGAGTTTCTCCGCCGGTATCCGCAGTATTCGGAATTGTTTTCCCTCTTCGAAGAAATTCCCTTCCCGGATCGTTTCAGAATCTACCCGAAACCTCACTGGAGAAAAGCCGGAAACATCACGTACCTCCGGGAACTCCTCTCCCGGATACCCGGCGTGGAAGATGTGTACGGAGGGGGTCGATGGCTGGAGCGCCTGGAACGTTTATCCTCCGGGCTTCTCCTGGTGGACGGTGTTTTGTTGCTGGTGGTCTTTCTTGCCCTGAGCCTTGTGATTTTCCAGACCCTCCGGCTGACGGTGATGGCCCGGCAGGAGGTGGTTCATCTGATGCTACTTCTGGGCGCAACTCCACGGATGGTCCGGGCCCCCTTTGAGCTGCTCGGGGTGGTCTACGCAGGACTGGGAAGCGGCCTATCCCTGATTCTTCTGCTGGTCTTTCATCAGGGGTTCCAGCACATTCTCGGCCTGTCCCCAACCCGGAACGGGTTCTTCGCACTTCTTGCCGGCCTCTGGCTCTTCGGCGTGGTGCTGGGCTGGCTGGCTTCCCGAAGTGCCATGGACGACCTCCTGGCACAGGAACTGCCGGAACTCTGATGACCGTGCTCCCCCTCCTCTGGATCCTTCTGATCCCGACGCAAACACCCTACGATCGCCGCCTTCAGGAAACCCAGCAAAAAATCCAGCAAATGGAAAAGGAACTCCATGCCACCCGTGCCCGACTTGAGAAACTTCGGAAGGAGCGGGCCAATGTGGCGTCCCAGGAAGTGGCCCTGACCCAGCAGATGCTCACCCTGGCCCGAATGTTGAAAGTGCTGGACCAGGAAGCCACGCTTCTCCAGCGTCGCATTGATTTCCTCCAGCAGGAGATTTTTCGTCTGGACTCCATCCTGGGGATCTCTCTGGATCGCCTGGTGGCCGGCATGATTTTCCTCTATCGCTGGCCCGATCCCCATCCCCTTGAAATCGCCCTGGATGCAGAAAACCTCTTTGATGCCTTTTATGCCTGGAAATCCACGGATCAGGTTCTGCGCTATTACCGCTCCCTCTATGATCGGGCGCTGGACGTGGAACGCAGGCTGGAACGATACCGTGCCATACGGGAGGCCAGTCTTCAAGAACTGGAGCGCGTTCGTCAGGGGATACGGAAACGACGGGATGAACTTGAGCGTACACGAACAGAAAAGCAACAACAT
>JALUJC010000271.1 GCA_027053375.1 Caldifarciminota bacterium | reverse complement strand
TGACCCCACCGGGCGAAGAGTGGCGCACCCCAGCGAAAAAACCCCATTTCAGGAAGAGGACCTCAACCGGTAGACCCCGCGTCTTGGATCGTTTTCAATCGCATAACGTTCTCGCTGGTGGCGATTGCCCAGGAAGTTGTGGATCCGCATGGAATCGGTGGCCAGACCCGGAAACATCTCGTTGTGTTTCTGTGTGATGTCCAGGTAATGGGCGCGTCCCCCCAGCGCCCTGAGTGCCAGGAAAATACGAATTCCTCTGTGTCGGATCCGTCGTTCATACACCCGGGCGGCCAGGAACCCCAGATCCCTGGAAGAGAGGAATCCCAGGTTTTCTTCCTCTTCCAGCTCCCGGGCGATGGATGGAATGTCCACCGCGTGGGGGAACCATTCCCTTTCGTGTTTGAAAAACGCGTGAAATGCTTCAGGACCTGCGCCCAGAATCGCGAAGGTTTCTTTCTCTTCCCGATACTGCTCCACAGGGATGCCCAGCTTCCGGGCAAGAAGAAGCCAGACCCGGACCATCCCATCCTGAGATTTGCAGTCTGGAAGAACATAGACCAGCTGTCCCCCCTGAATCATACAGAATTGAAGAAGGTATTGTCCCAGCGTATCGCGGTGAATATCCACAAATTGCTGAAGGATCTGGCGTACCCGTTCACGGGTGATCCCGAAGGAACGCCCAATTTCGTCATAGGTTTCTCCACATGCGTACCGAACGATGACCTCCCGGATCCGTGTCCCATCCCGTTCGGCTTCCACAAAGGAAAACAGGTTCTTTTCCAGGGCGGCACGGCTGGCAAGACGCCCGCCACCCGGGAGCCGTTCCCAGATCCGTTCCCAGCGACGGTGGTCCCTTCCCAGATGGTGCAGAATTTTCGCAAGAGGAAAGGCATAGGCTTCGTGAAGACTCCAGGGTTCAGCGAGAAGCCCCCGTGCCTTTAAGGAAAAGAAAGTCTGGCGGAAAGTTGGAAAGGCGACGTCAGGGAACCAGGTTCGGATCCGTTCCCGGAAATCTTCATGGGAAAGACGAAAGATCCCTTCGTCCGCCAGCCGGAGATTGACGGTCCAGAAGCGTTCAATCATCCGGGTGAGGACGGCATCTTCTTCCAGCATACCCATTTCCCCAGTTATGGAGTCCATGCGTAGAAATGTCAAGTCACCGGTACAGGCCCTCCGGGTCGATCTCTTCACGGAGGTGTTTCAGTTCCTCCTCCGTGGGCGGTGGGGTGGTCTGGACCGTGTCTGCCCAGAGCAATTCAAAACCCGTCTGTCGGATCACTTCTTCACGCTCCACACCGGGATGAAGCTGAATCACCCGCATGCGTCGGGTTTCAGGTTCAAAGTCCAGGACCGCCAGATCGGTAATCACCCGATAGGGCCCCGTTTCCGGTGGGAGTCCAGCCTTTTCTCTGGCACCGGGTCCATTCAGATATCCCGGGGTGGTGATGAAATCCACCTTTTCCACAAACCTGCGCCGTTCGTGTTTCATGAGAATAATGGTTTTCCAGCAGAGGCTTCCCACTTCATTGCCCCCACCCGGACCGGGCAGCCGAACACGGGGATGCGCATAGGGGCCGATCACGCTCGTGTTGAGGTTCCCATAGGGATCTATCTGGGCGCCCCCCAGGAATCCGTAGTCCACGAGTCCCCGCTGGGCGGTTTCCATGATGTCTGTGATCCCGGTGGCCGCCACCGCCCGGAAAAAGGTTCGGGATTCCCCCACGGCACGGGGAAGTTTCGTCAGCTGGGCCCCCACGCCCCCAAACTCAAAGATTGCCACCAGGTGCGGGGCATGCAAACGCTGTGCAAGCATGGCTGCCAGCATCGGAATCCCGGTCCCCACGAACACGGTTTTCCCGTCTTCCATCATCCGTGCAGCGGTGACAATAAGGAGTTCACTTCGTGTGTATGCCATGGATCACCTCCCGGTTCGGGCTCGCTGGAGGGCCCAGAGCTGATCCAGCCCGACTTTTTCAAGATATGTCTGGTGGTCCGGGACGTCGTAGATCCATTCTTTCAGGTATGCACGGGTCCCTTCCTCGCTTGTTGCGTGTTCAAGGAACATGCGGAGGTGGGCTTCGTCCCGCTCATAGAGATAAGCCATCTCTCCAGGGTGAGAGCCAAAAGGGGCGTGGACCACAGCATCCACCAGGAAATACGGTATCACCGTACGTTCCGGTTCCCGGCGAATGTCGTCCGGAGCCACGATTTCTTCTGCGCTGATGATCACGCGTTTGCTGGCACGGGCCAGTTCAGGTGCGAAGCCCACAATACCATCAATCTGGCCGTTCCCATAAGGATCCGCCCGATGAACGTGAATCAGCGCCACATCCGGAAAAAGGGCGGGGAGCAGGGCGACCGGGTTTCCGGTCCAGGGGTCCTGGACCACCTTCGCAGCGCTGTGCCGCAGGGTGTCGCTCCCCAGCATGCTTCGCACGGGGAGAAAAGGAACACCCATGGC
>JALUJC010000270.1 GCA_027053375.1 Caldifarciminota bacterium | reverse complement strand
AAACTGGATCGCAGGAGGCGCTGGGTGGGTTATGCTTCCATTGTGCTGTTTTTGATCACCTTTTTTCCACAACCATTTGTGTTTCGGGGGACACCTTGAAGGAGGAAGGTCCATGAAGCAGCTTGTGGAGAAATACGTGTTGATGGATGAGGAGGCCATGCGTCGATCCCTGATCCGTGTGGCCTATCAGATCCTGGAAGATCTGGGAGACCTGTCGGATGTGTATTTTATCGGGATCAAAACCCGTGGGGAACCCCTTGCAAAGAGGGTGCTGGAGAATCTGGAGCGTATCGCAGGGCTGAAGATCCCCTATGGAGGTCTGGACATCACTTTTTACCGTGATGACCTCTCCATGGTGGCGGATAAGCCCGTAGTAAAGGGGACGAACCTCCCTGGCCAGATTGAGGATCACCGGATCGTTCTGGTGGATGATGTGCTCTACACGGGACGTACCGTTCGTGCTGCACTGGATGCGCTGGTCCATTTCGGGCGCCCCAAAGCCGTCTATCTTTTCTGCCTGATTGATCGGGGCTGGCGTGAACTTCCCATCTGTGCCAACTGGGTAGGAAAGCGGATCACCACCACACAGAAGGAAGTGGTCAAGGTCAAGCTCAGGGAGACCGATGGTGTGGATGCGGTGGTGATCGCTGAGCGCACAGAATGACCCTCCAGTGCGGGACCCCGCGCTCCAGCGTACGGAGGGGGAAGCCGTGATTTCCAGGCTGCGTCGGGTGCCGCTTCGGGAGGTCTGGGCCCATGAGGCCCGGGATTTCACTTCCTGGCTTGCTGAAAATCTGGACGTGCTGGAAGAGAGTACGGGATTGAGTCTGAGCCTGGTGGAACAGGAAGCGCCCACCGGTCGGTTTTCTGTGGACATTCTGGCGGAGGATAGGGACGGCAATCTGGTGGTTATTGAGAACCAGCTGGAGCCCACCAACCATGAGCATCTGGGCAAACTGCTCACCTATATGAGCAACCACGAGGCCAAAACGGCCCTCTGGATTGTGGCTCAGGCACGCCCGGAACACATACGCGCGGTGCAGTGGCTCAATGAATTCCTGCCGGCCGATGTCTCGGTCTATCTTATCCAGGTGGAAGCCGTGCGCATTGCGGACTCGCCCCCGGCGCCTCTCTTTACCGTGCTGGCCGCCCCCAGCGAGGAGAGCCGTGAAATCGGGGAAAAGAAGAAAGAGCTGGCCGAACGACATCGGTTGCGTATTGAATTCTGGAACGATCTTTTAGAAAAAGCTCGGCAACGTACACCTATACATGCCAACCGCTCACCAAGCACTGACCACTGGATCTCAGCTGGTGCAGGAAAGAGTGGGTTGACATGGGTGTACGTAATCTTGAAGGATCATGCGCGTGTAGAACTTTACATTGACACGCTGGATCAAGGAGTAAACAAAGCAATCTTTGACCATCTCTATCGTCATCGTGAGGCTGTGGAGCAGGCCTTTGGGGCATCCCTGGATTGGCAGCGATTGGACAGTAGAAGAGCATCGCGAATTGCGTACTATATCCGTGGCAAAGGAGGACTTCGGGATCGCGACCGATGGGATACGCTGCAGGATGCCATGATTGACGCCATGATCCGCCTGGAACGAGCCCTGAAACCCTACATTCAACAACTTCCATGAATCCCTGACCGGTGTACGAGAAAAGCGATGGCAGGATCCCCGCTCTCTCCATTCCGTTCCCGTGCCGTCTCGGGTGCCAAGGTTAACCTGGGGCTGTTTGTGCTGGGAAAACGACCGGATGGGTATCACGAACTGCGGACGCTGTATCTGCGGATTCCCCTGTATGACACGTGGACCTGGGAGCCGGCGGATCGTTTTGATTTCCGTATGGAGGGGGGGCCTGCCGTACCCCTTAAAGAGAACCTGGCCTGGAAGGCTGCACAACGATTCCTGCACCGCACGGGAAAGCTACCACCGTACCGTGTGACCCTCCACAAACGCATTCCTTCTGGTGCTGGGCTGGGCGGCGGCAGTGCAGATGCGGCATGGATCCTACACTGGCTGAACCGGATGTCCGGGTTCCCGCTCACACTTCAGGCCTTGCAGGAAGAAGCGGAAGAACTGGGATCCGACGTTCCTTTCTTTCTGTACGAAACGCCTCTTGCGCTGGGGACGGGTCGGGGGGAACAGATCACGCCTCTCCCTCTGCAGGCCTTTCCCTGGGTGCTGTGGGTGGTGGTGCCGCATGTGGCTGTGTCCACAGCAGGCGCTTATGCGCGGTTGCGCCCTGAAGACTGGCAATCCGAAGAAGAAGCCCTGGATCGGTTGCGTGCGGGGCTGGAGGGACTGGAGCAGGGAGATGCACAGGCTGTTCAGGCTCTGGAGAACGTGTTTTTCCCTTATCTTCTTCAAGATATACGCATTCGGGAGATTGTGAACACGCTCAAAGATCGCGGTGCCCCCTGGGTCAGTTGCAGCGGAAGCGGGAGTGCGATTCTTGCGCT
>JALUJC010000269.1 GCA_027053375.1 Caldifarciminota bacterium | reverse complement strand
GTTTTGGATTGCGCACCGTATACCTGCCTGAGGTCAATCGGCCCGATGTGGCCCGCATACCGGAAGAAGTACGTGAAGGACTGGAATTGCGGTACGTGCGTCATCTGGATCCTGTGATGCGGGATCTGTTCCCACCTTCCCGCCGTCCCCGGATGTCGGACCGGCCTCCGCAGGAGTTTCAGCGATGGGTGCAGCAGGGGTTTCCACCTCCCACGTGAACCGGGAACGGGTGTTGCTGGTGGGCCTGGCCCGTTCGTCCCGGGAACGGGAGGATCGGGCAGAGCGCCTGGAAGAGCTGGCCCAGCTGGCACGCACCGCGGGCGGGGAGGTGGTGGAGAAACTCCTGCAGATTCGGGAACATGTGGACCCTGGATGGTATATCGGGCGTGGAAAGGTGCAGGAGATTCGCGCCTACGTGGGTACACTTGGCGTGGATACGGTGATCTTTGACGATCCGCTGACCCCCGTGCAGCGAAGGAACCTGGAAGCCGCCCTCGGCGTGAAGGTCCTGGATCGTACTGAGCTGATTCTGGATATCTTTGCCCTGCATGCCCATTCCGCGGATGCCCACATCCAGGTGGAGCTGGCGCAGCTTCGTTACCGCCTGGCCCATCTCACCGGGCAAGGACGGGAACTGTCCCGCCTTGGCGGGGGAATTGGAACACGGGGTCCAGGAGAGAAAAAGCTGGAGGTGGATCGCCGCCGTATCCTTCAGCGAATTCATGCCCTTCAGCAAAAGCTGGAGCGGCTGGAGCGTACCAAAGCCCTGCATGCCCGATACCGGCGAGGACGGGTGCTGCAGGTGGTGCTCGTGGGGTATACCGGATCGGGAAAATCCACCCTGATGCGTGCCCTGACGCGGGCCGATGTCCGGGTTTCGGAGGAGCTTTTTTCCACGCTGGACACCACCACACGCGTGCTCTATCTTCCGCAGGTTCCACGCAGGGTGGTGTGTTCCGATACCGTGGGCTTTATTCGCGATCTTCCACCGGAGCTGGTGGCTTCCTTCCGTGCCACGCTGGGGGTGATCCGGGAAGCAGACCTGATCCTTCATGTGATGGACGCTTCGGATCCGTTTCTGGAGGAAAAGATGGTGGAAGTGGAGCGGATTCTTGAATCGCTGCGGTCGACCCATTCCCGTCTGTTGCGGGTGTTTAACAAGACCGACATCGTTCTGGAACCGGCACGGCTGGAGCGGCTTCGGGAACGCTATTCCACCCATACTGTGTTTATCTCTGCCCTGCTTGGACAGGGTCTGGAAGAGCTCCGGCAGGCGATGGCGAACCTGCTGACCGCTTCACTGGAAGAGGTGCCCTCATGAGGGTGCTGGTGGTCGTTCCCACTTACAACGAGCGCGAGAATATTGAGGTATTTCTGGACAGGGTGCTGGGACAGAAGGTAGAAGGGGTGCTGCATGTACTGGTGGTGGACGATGGTTCTCCCGATGGTACGGGAGACGTTGTGGCAGCGCGTGCCTCCCGCGATCCCCGGGTTCATCTTCTGCGCCGGCCGGGGAAAATGGGGCTGGGAAGTGCCTATGTTGCGGGCTTTCGCTGGGCGCTGGAACGCGGATACGACCGTGTGGTTCAGATGGATGCCGATCTGAGCCACAATCCGGACGACATTCCCCGGTTGCTGGATGCCCTGAAGGACGCGGACTGGGTGATTGGTTCCCGCTACAGCAACGGCATCAGCGTGGTAAACTGGCCCATGAAGCGGTTGCTGCTTTCCTATTTTGCCAACGTCTATGCGCGGGTGGTGACCGGCGTGCCCATCCGCGACCTTACCGGAGGATTCAAGGCCTGGAAGGCGGAGGTGCTTCGTGCGGTGGATCTGGCGCACGTGTCTTCGGATGGTTATGCCTTTCAGATCGAGATGAATGTCAAAGCCTATTCCCTGGGATACCGCCCACGGGAAATCCCCATTATTTTCATCGAACGGCGAGCGGGGGAATCCAAGATGTCCCGGCGTATCATCTGGGAGGCGTTCTGGCTGGTCTGGGCACTGAGAATCTGGCGCCTTCGGCATCCCCGACCGGCGCGGTCAGGATCTCATGGCCCGGCGTAAACGGCGTCCCCTGGGGCAGCATTTCCTCACAGCGCGTCCCATCCTGGAACGGCTTGTGGATGCGGCCGGAGTTCAGTCTGGAGACTGGGTGGTGGAGATCGGTCCAGGAAAGGGACACCTCACACGGGTGTTGCTGGAACGGGGCGCCCGGGTCATTGCGGTGGAGCTGGACGAAAAGCTGGTGGAGCAATTGCGAAAGACGTTTCTGCTCCAGTTGCAGTATTCCCTCTTCCTGGAACATGCCAATGTGCTGCATGTCAACTGGGGTGCGCTGCTGGACCGGTACGGTATTCAGGCCCCGGTGCGCCTGGTGGCCAATATTCCTTACTACATCACCACGCCCATTCTGGAGAACCTGATCCAGGAGCGGGAGCGGTTCCAGGTCCTGGTGCTTACCCTGCAGAAAGAAGTGGCGCGGCGCGCA
>JALUJC010000268.1 GCA_027053375.1 Caldifarciminota bacterium | reverse complement strand
GGGGTGAGCACCCGCACGGCCTGTTCCAGCAGGGCATCATAGACCCGTTCGGTTTCCCGCGGGTCCGCCACGCGGAGTCCATAAGGTGGGTTGGTCACGATCACGTCCACCCGATCCAGCCAGCGGGAGAGGTGCTGGACAGGACGGTGAACCACCCGGACGCAGGTCTCCACCCGGGCCAAACGAAGATTCCGCCGCATACCCTCCACATGTCGCCGAAAACGATCCGCCAGGAGAATCTCCAGGGAACAGGGAGGAATCTCCAGACCCTGCAGCATATGACGGATACGTTCCGCCACCGGGACAAGCCTGGGGATCCGTGACACCAGAAGGGTATCTGTCCGAAGCAGGATGGGAGGAATCCCAAGGGCTTTCCAGGCGGCCTCAATGCCCAGCGTCCCTCCGCCAGCCATAGGATCCAGCAGGCGTTCCTGAGGATCCCACTGGACAAGATCCAGGAGGGCTGCAGCAAGTGTCCCTTTCATGGGTGCAGGGTGTTCGTAGGCGCGGTACCCACGCCGGTGAAGGCTCTGCATACCCACCCCATCCACCCAGGCCACCGCATGGTTGTGCTCGTCCAGGTCCACCCGTACAATCAAATCAGGATCCCGGAGATTGACCCGTGCACGGATGCCCTTTCGTGCACGCAGCGCTTCCACAACACCTGTTCCGGTTTCCCGTTCGATATCTGGAGAACGAAAAGGCTGATTCCCTCGACGTGCAGCCCGTGCCGCAAATGCCACTTCCGCGTCGATCCAGTCCTCCCACGGGAGAGAAAAGATCCATTCCCGGAGATGATCCAGCGTTTTCGCTGCAGGGAGATCGGTCTCGCCGACATACACCCCCACCCGATGGAGAATCCGGGCTCCCGTGAGCAAACGGAACAGCCCCTCCTCCACCGAATCGGAATGAAAAGCCACCCGTCCCCGCATCCGGGCCCGAAGGGGAACGGGATGGAGTCCCAGACGACGGGCTTCCGCCTCCGCCAGGTCTTCCAGACCAATGGCCACGGTCGCATAGAGAAGAGACATGCGCATGACGGGAGTATACAGGCACAGACCGGAACCAGAAGTCCGCACGAGAAAGGGATCCATGCCCACACGGGAGAAGGTCATCCCCACGGCGCCTGTACGGCGGTTTTGACGGTCCCCTTCCGGTTGTGTATCTTATCGCCGCCATGGATCCACATTTGCTGGCCTGGACCCTGATCCCGGGCATCGGTGCCCGGCGTTTTCGCGCATTGATGGAATCCCTCGGCCCCGGGGAAATGGCGGATCTGTGGGCGCGTCCCGGTGAACTTATTGAAACCGTGCAACAGATGGCCCATCAGGTCCCGCCCGATCCTCCTGGACAGTACCTGCGGGAGGCAGAAACCATTCTGAAACGGTGCCGCGAAGAGGGCATTCATCTTCTTATCTGGGGACAGGAAATCTATCCTCCCGCACTCCAGGGTATTGCGGATCCTCCTCCGGTGCTGTATGTCCGTGGCAACCTCCAGAGCCTCTCTACACGGAGTATCGCCGTGGTGGGCACCCGCAAACCCTCGGGTTATGGACGCACGCAGGCACGTCGGTTTGCTCGTGCTTTTGCGGAAGCAGGACTGGGTGTGATCTCAGGAGGGGCCCGGGGAATTGATACCGAGGCACATCTGGGCGCCCTGGAAGCTGGAGGCCTCACCCTCGCCGTTCTGGGATCCGGGGTGAACGTGGCCTATCCTCGTACCAACCGGAAACTCTTTCAGCGCATTGTGGATCAGCAAGGGGCCCTGGTCTCCGAATTTCCTCCGGACACCACGCCCATCCCCGAACATTTCCCGCGAAGGAACCGCCTGATCAGCGGGCTTTCGGTGGGTGTGCTGGTGATTGAAGGGCGGGAGAAATCCGGCGCCCTGAACACGGCTTTCTGGGCGGCAGATCAGGGAAGAGATGTCTGGGCGCTGCCAGGGCCGGTCACGTCTGTGACTTCGGAGGGTCCCCATTTTCTCCTGCGCAACGGTGCACGCGCGGTCCATGCGCCGGAGGATCTCCTCACGGATCTGACCCTTCCTTTCCTAGGCGAAACGGAACGGGTGCAGGTCCTTCCTCCGCTCACCGCGGAAGAAGAACGTGTGCTTCGTCTTCTGACGGCCGACGAGCCCTGCCATCTGGATGCACTTGCCGAAGCCCACCAGGCGGACCCCTTTACACTGCTTCCGCTGCTTCTGTCTCTGGAACTCAAGGGGCGCGTTCGTCAACTCCCGGGAAAATACTTTATCCGGATTCTCTAAAGGAGGCACAGGATGGGTTCCTTTTCACCGGGGAAATGGTTTGAACGGTTCTGGCATGTGATTGTCCGGCTGCGAGGACCTGATGGATGTCCCTGGGATCGTGCTCAGACCCTGGAAAGCCTGCTGCCCGATTTTCTGGAAGAACTTTACGAATATGCCGATGCTGTTCATCGTGGATCCACCGCCTCCCTCACGGAAGAACTCGGGGATCTCCTCCTCCTGTGGACGATG
>JALUJC010000267.1 GCA_027053375.1 Caldifarciminota bacterium | reverse complement strand
TTCTCCCCGCGTGGCCTGAACCGTGGAGCCATACGCCACCGGGATCAGGCTGCCTTCCGGCAATGCGCAGTGGTCCACCTCCCGAACCCCGGGCGGGAGGATGCTGGACATCCGCACCAGATTGTAGTTTCCCACCCCTGCATTCAGCAGGGCCGCATCAAAAGCACCCAGTGGGGTGGACCCACTTCCCACACCGGCAACCAGCCAGAATCCCTTAATCGGGCCATACGAAAGGCTCTGCATCTCGGATCACTCTCCCGCGTTTGGTCAGTCCCTTTTCCAGATAACCGGGCAGCACGAACATGGCCGTATGCAGCCGGGGGTGATAGTACCGCAGTGTCCCCACGCCCCGTTCAGACAAACGCTGCTGCACCACCTCCGGTTCCAGGAGCAGACTCGGGGATTTGGACGCCAGGGTGAACGCCCAGGGCATTTGAAAGCTGAACACGAACGCCCAGTACGTCTCCACCTGTGGAAAGATCTCACGCAGGGTGGTGCGAATGGACGCAGCGAAATCCAGATACACAGGATCTGCGCTGGCCGACTGGACCACCAGCACCCCATCGTCACTCAGGACTTCAAAGGCGCGACGGTAATACTCTTCCGTAAAAAGCAACTGGGAAGGCCCCTCCTCCAGCGGTTCGGTGAGATCAAAAATCATCACATCGTACCGTTCGTTCGTCTCAAAAAGATAGCGACGGGCATCCCCGATCACCACCTCCGTCCGGGGATCGTCCCACGCCCCCTCCCCCCACTCCGGCATGTGGCGTTTGCACAGTTCCACCAGTTCTCCATCAATATCCACCATCACCGCTCTTTCCACGGTGCTGTGACGCAGCACCTCCCGAAGGGTCGCCCCCTCGCCTCCACCGGCAATCCATACCCTGCGTGGGTGGGGATGCACCACCATGGCAGGGTGCACCAGCGATTCATGGAAGATGAACTCATCCACGGCCGCCGACTGAATCTTTTCGTCCAGAAAGAGCGTTTTCCCGAACACCCGGGTCTCCACGATGTCCACCTTCTGAAACCGGGTTTTCCCTGTATAGATCACACGATCCACCCGATACCCAAACCGCAAATCCGGGGATTGCTGTTCAATATAGTACATCCCCGTGGGCATGTCGCTCATGCAATGCCTCCTTCTCTCAAAAACGGGTTGTGTACGCGTTCATCGCCCAGTGTGGTCACAGGCCCATGTCCCGGGAAAAGCCAGATGGTGTCCGGGAGTTCCTGCAAAAACCGCAGGAGGCTGCGCTGCATCTGGACCGCATCGCCACCGGGCAGATCCACCCGCCCGATGGAGCCGCGGAAGATCAGATCTCCCACCAGCGCAAAGGTTCGCGCCTTCTCCACCAGCACCACATGGCCGGGGCTGTGCCCCGGTGTATGCCACACCTCCAGCACCACCCGCCCCAGGGTCAGGGTCACGCCCTCCTGCAGTGCCTCCACGGGGGGCATCCGCAACGCACGCGGCACCGGGAATCCGAAGGATCGAAGCTGCGTTTCCCGTTGCTCCAGCAGGATTCGGTCTGCGGGGTGCAGCAAAAGAGGCACATCTGCCCATTCGGCAAAGAGATCCGCATCCAGCACATGATCAAAGTGTGCATGGGTGGCCACAAGTGCGCGAACCGAGAGCCCCTGTGCGCGCACGCGTTCACGGATTTCCGGAAGGCCACCGCCGGGATCCACCACCAGGGCTTCCCCGCTGGACGGCTCCACCACCAGATACACATTGGTCTGGAAGAACCCCACCGGGAACGTTTCCACCTGGACGGGAAGATGCCTCACTTCAGATACACCCATCGTCCCCGATAATTCCTCCCGCCATACCGGGCGGTCCAGAAATACACCCCCCGGGGAAGGGTTGGGGGCACGTGCAGGCGGAGAATACCCGGTGCCACGGCACGACGCACCGGACGCCAGACCTCCTGACCCAGCAGGTTCATCACCCGGATCTCCAGCTTCCCCTGCCGGGGCACCCGTACCTCCAGCATCCGCGGATGGGGACGTACAGCAAAAGGTCCGGGACGGAGCGCACCCTCTTCCACCGCCACGGAGGGTTGGACCACAAACTGCAGGGTATCCGACGATCCCATCAATCCGCCCGCATCCCAGGCATGCACCACATACCGGACGGTGTCTCTCGCCTGGAATGTTGCAGATGTGAGCTGATAGTACGCGGTGTCCGCCACCACAGCGGCCGCCGCCATGCGCGTCCAGGTTCCGGTTCGAGAATTCCACCAGTCCATGCTGTCCGCGACGATCCCCGTGGGATCCTGTCGCACCGCCCGGATATACACGATGGACGTGGTGTCATAGACCACCAGAGGCATTTGTTCCACCTGAACAAACACGGGGGCACCGCCATTCCCCACCACCAGGGTGAGGGGCGCACTCACACCCGTGTCCCCGCTCACATCCAGCGACCAGAAACGCACCCACAGGGTATCCTGGAGCGTTAGCCCGGTAACGGAGAAAAACAACGTGTCTCCCCTTGAGG
>JALUJC010000266.1 GCA_027053375.1 Caldifarciminota bacterium | reverse complement strand
GTGTCCCACCGCCACCGATTCCATCTCCGCAGGCCCCAGTCGTTTCCCGGCAACCTTCAGGGTATCGTCCGCACGTCCAAGGATATAGAAGAATCCTTCTGCATCCCTCAGGGCGAGATCTCCGTGATCCCAGAGGTTGGGAAAGGTGGACCAGTAGGTCTCCAGGTATCGATCCTTCTCCTCCCAGAAACCACGTGTCATCCCGGGATTGGGGAACCGGATCACCAGCCTTCCAACGTCGTTTCTCACAGGGTGCCCATGCTCGTCCACCACGTCGGCATCCACACCGGGCACCACTGTATTGAAGCTCATGGGTTTGATGGGGCGATGCACCACACATCCCAGGATGCCTCCGGAGATTTCTGTGCCTCCGGAGTAGTTGATGATGGGCACCTCTCCTCGCCCGATCTCCCGAAATGTCCACCACCAGGGTTCTTCATTCCATGGTTCTCCTGTGGATCCGAGAATTCGGAGATGGGTGAGGGGCTGGGGGGGAAGGGATTCGGGTTTTCCCATCATCGCACGGATCAGGGTGGGAGAGATTCCAGCAATCTGTACCGCGTGTCTGTGAAGGACCTTCCAGAGACGGGAGGGTTCAGGATAATCCGGTGCACCCTCATAAAGAATCATGGTGGCGCCACGGATCAGGGTCCCAAAGATCAGCCAGGGTCCCATCATCCATCCGAGATCCGTCAACCAGAACATCCGATTTTCTGGACGCACATCAAAGAGATGGACCATATCCTGCGCGGCTTTGATGGGAAAACCGCCATGGACATGCACGGTCCCTTTTGGGCGTCCTGTGGTTCCGGATGTATAGATCAACATAAGCGGATGTTCCGCATCCACGATTTCTGGATCTCCGGCCCCCGGATCCAGGTCGGGCGGGGTCAACGTGCCCAGGTCCCCTTCTTCTGGTAGAAGATCCACAGAATCTCGATGAAACACGAGAAGACGAGGTGCTGGTGAAAGGTGCCGGATGGCTTCCCTGGCAACCTGAAGGAGCGAGATGGTGCGTCCTCGACGAATCGTGTGATCCAGGAGCAACACATACCGTGCGTTGCTCTGCGCAAGACGAATCCGCACAGCCTCGGGACCGTACCCTGAAAAGAGTGGGACGGTAATGGCACCGATCCGGATCACGGCAAGAAAGGATACGACGGTTTCAGGAGCCATAGGAAACAGCAATCCCACACGGTCGCCCGGCCGGATTCCTTCTGCACGCAGGCGATCGGAAAGTTGCCGCACGGCATAAGAAAGCTGTGCATACGAAAGCTGGGTCGTGTCGCCGGATTCGTGTTCCCAGATCAGCGCCGGCTGCTCCGCCCTGTGGGGAAGATGCTGATCCAGCAGTGAGGTGGTGATGTTGAGCTTTCCCCCAACAAACCATCGCGCCCAGGGTTTACCCCTGGAAAGGTCAAGGATCTGATCAGGCGGATGGGCCCAGTGAATGTTCAAAAGGGAAAGCACATGGGACCAGAACGCCTCGGGTTCCTGAAGGGACCAGCGAAGATAGGTATCATAATCCGGCTTCCCCGCATGATGGATGGCCGCGGTCAGGGCGCTGTCCTCAAGATCTTCCCGCCGGGGTTTCCAGGCAATGCTTCCTTGAAAGGTATTCATCAATGGTTATGCTATGCAGACCTGCGGGAACGTTCAACCTGGACGGGGAAACCTCAGACAAATCGCGCAGGTGGATAATCAACATATCCATCATAACCCTGATAGGTTAATACATAAATAGCATGTATAAATATGCTTTCTGGTACAATACACTAGCTGTAATATGAAAGATATGGGTCATTCCTTATACAAGTCAAGGCTTATATCGTACAATCTTCTGGCTTCCTCAAGGGTCATCGTATGGCGGAGGGGTGATCCGGGTGCACGGAGGAGAATCAGGGTCAGGGAACCGTGAGAGGCGCGTTTCTTATCCCGAAGAAGATGGGGACGGAGCTGCTCCCAGGAGGGTGAAGCGATGTCTGGCAGCAATCTGGCCTGCGCCAGGCGATCGGTGATGTCCTCCGCCAGTTGTTCGGGGGTGAGTCCTGCCGCCACGCCCATCCACAGTTCACGAATCATGCCCCACGCCACGGCCATTCCGTGCCGTATCCGGTAGCGGCTCCACGCTTCCAGCGCATGTCCCAGGGTGTGGCCAAGATTCAGCACCTGGCGTACTCCGTGATCTTCCGGGTCTTGATGAACCAGCCACCCCTTGACTTCAATCGCACGTTGCAGTAAAGGGAGGAGATACCGCAGTCCCGGGTTTTTCAGATGCTCCGATGAGGGAAGCGGAAAGCTGTCAGGATCCAGGAGCAGGGTTTTCAGCAACTCCACCAGACCCTCGCGGAAGTACGGGCGGGGTAGTGTCCAGAGAAAGTGCGGATCCACATATACCTGCTCGGGCATACGGACGGTTCCCAGCAGGTTCTTTTCCCCTTCGTCCAGACCGTTTTTCCCACCGATATGGGCGTCCACCATGGCCAGCAGGGTGGTGGGGATCAGGAC
>JALUJC010000265.1 GCA_027053375.1 Caldifarciminota bacterium | reverse complement strand
CCGAAATCCTGCGCGAAAAGCCCGGGTGGGGTTCCAGGTTTCACCGGTGTGAACCACCCCCCAGGAGAGGATCTCTCCCTGGATCTTTTCCAGATACAGGGTATGATCCCAGCCCCCCCGTTCTTCGGTTGCGCGGTTTTTCAGGTAAACCATGAGGGGATGCTCCCGGGAGGCACTGTCCGTTATCACCAGCGGGGTGATATACCAGACAGGGGCATCCGGGGATACCGTGCGGAGCTCTGGGAATCGCGGGGTTCGCGCCTCAGGATTCATCGTACACGTACTTGAAAATGAACTGGGCGTTTCCCAGGGCGATCTCATCCCCGTCATTCAGCACAGTTGGCGCCACGATCCGCGGCCCCCGATTCACGTACGTCCCATTAATGGAGCCCAGGTCTTCAATCACGAACTTCCCATCCTCCCGCTGATAGATCCGGGCATGCCGACGGGAGATATACGGGGCTTCCGGGAAAAAGGAGAGGTCCACGTCAACCGGTCCCGTTTCAGGACTGAACTTTCCAATGATCACATCCCCCTCTATGTCGATTTCTTCTCCCGTAAACCGCCCGTGACGACGAACCAGCAACCGCCCTTTGGGGCGAACCCCCTCCTGGATGGGGGTTGGTGCAGGTTGTTGTGGACTTGCTTCCGGTGGACTCTCCGTTTCCTGCTGTTCGCTCCAGCGGGTCAACCGGGTGGTGGGGTGGACGGTTTCGTTTTTCAGGCTTTCCAGAAAGATCTGGGACCAGTCTTCCTGAATGGTGCGTTCCGGGGGTTCGATGTTCATCTCCTGAAGGAATTCCCCGCTGGCCAGGCTCAGGATATACAGGAGGGCCTCTTTCCCTTTCCGCTGGTTGAACCACGCATGGACCACCTGTCCCTGATGAATATAGATCTCTCCTTCACCTTCCTTGGTCCAGACGTGGATACGTGCGGTATACCCCCCACGGCAGTTTACCTGTACCAGGGTCCGTAAATTGAGGGTTTCCAGATTGCCGCGGATCGCCATAACGCTTATAGTGTGTGGGAAGACCTGTCAATTGTCAAGGACTGTTTTGAAGAAAGCGACCCCGGACGGGATCTGACCCGGGGGTGCACTTGACGGCGCATGGGTGGAGGTGTAGGATCTTGTGGTATGGAAATCCAGCAGGCCGTGCTCGAACAGTTCCGTGCGCCCTTTGTGTTTCGCAGCGTGGACGTTTCTCCAGGGAAAGATGAGGTACTCGTCCGGGTTCGTGCGACGGGGATCTGTGGGCGGGATCGTGTGATCTGGAAGGGCGGGTTTCGGGGGTTCCGTCTTCCGGCAGTGCTGGGACACGAGTTCGTGGGAGAGCTGGATGGAAAGCCGGTGGGGGTGTACCCGGTGGTGACCTGTGGAACCTGTGAGGCCTGCCGTTCCGGTCAGGAAAACCTCTGTATCCATGGTGCAGAAATCTATGGGGAGCAGCGTCCCGGGGGGTATGCCACCGGCGTGGTGGTCCCACGTGCCCTGGTCTTCGATCTTCCCGATGATCGTTTTGAGGCCTATGCGGCGGCGCTGTGTCCGGTGGCCACAGCGTTGCACGCAGCCCGGCTGGCGGGTGTGACCCCTGGGATGCGGGTGCTGGTGACCGGTGCAGGTGGAGGCGTGGGCGTCCACATGGTCCAGGTTTTGCGGGGAATGGGTGCGGAGGTGGTGGCGCTGACTTCGCCATCCAAAGCAGACTTTCTCACCTCTTTCGGGGTGGAGGTGGTGACAGCCCGCCGTTTCAGAAAAGCGGTGGGCCGGGTGGATGTGGTGTTTGAAAACGTGGGTCGGGAAACATTGAATGAGAGTCTGATGACGCTGCGTCCCCAGGGTACACTGATCCTTGTGGGGAACGTTTCCGGGGCACCATTAGAATTGCTCCGACCGGCCCTCTCCATCATGCGGGAGCATCGTCTGGTGGGCAGCGCGGCCTATACGCGTAAGGAATTTGAAGAAGCAGCCCGGTGGATCGGGGAACAGCGGGTACGTCCCGTATACGAGGCCTTTCCCCTGATGTCCATCAACGATGTGTACCGGGCTCTGGAACGACGGGCCATCCGGGGACGTGCCGTCCTGCTTCCCTGATTATTCTTCCAGCCATACCACAAAAATTCTCACAGACCCCCGGGGATGGCGATGGTGGTGCCGGTGGCCCGGTCCATAGGCTTTCACCAGCTCGTTGGAAATGTCCAGTTTCATGGCCTGGTTCCAGTGATGGCGTGCTTTTCGGGGATGTCCCGTCAGGTCGTACAGATAGGCAAGCGTGGCGTGGATTCTTGCTTTCCAGCGTGTGCTCTTTGCCACGCGGAGCGCCCTGTGGAGGTGGCCCTCCGCCTGAAGGTCTTTCCCACACGCAAGTTCGGCGACTGCGGCACCATAAAGTGCCGGTACGCTGATGGGGTTCAGGCGAATGGCGCGTTCAAACTGGGCTTCCGCGCCTTCACAATTTCCCCGTTTCAGCATGCGTACACCATTACGGATATGAACGGCTGGCGATGGGGTGGGT
>JALUJC010000264.1 GCA_027053375.1 Caldifarciminota bacterium | reverse complement strand
ATTCAGGTGGGCCGCACAAGGGTGGAACACCCCCTGATCGTTCCCTGACGCCTGACGCACCCCCCGGACAACAGCGAAAGAAATCTTCAGGAGGGGTGGTGCTTGCATGTTTTTGTGATTATTATTATTCTGATATACATACTTGACAGTTTTTTAACAGATGCATATGATGGAGGTGGCTCTTTCAAACCAGGGAGGTGGGTCATGATGGGATGGCTGTGGTCCCTCCTCATTCTCCTTCCGCCCAGGGTTCCCGGTGTACGCCAGAGCGTCCCCGCAACACTTGGGCGGAACCTGGTGGCAGAACAGGCTTTTCGGACCGGGGTCTGGTCCGATCCGGCTTCCTGGCGACAGGTCAACGCAAAGCACGTGGTGATCCGTCTGAAGGAAGGCATAACAGAGAACCATCCCTCGCTCAGATCTCTGTTTCAGGCATACCACATCACCCGCATCGTGGATCGCAGTCACTATCCAGACCGGATGAATTTCATCATGGTGGAACTTCCGGAGTCCTCGGTATCACTCGCTCAATCCTTTATGCAGGCATGTAGCACCCTACCGGAAATCCTCTACGCCGAACCCGAAGTGGTATTCAGGCTCTCTTCCTGTACGCCCAACGATCCCTATTTCTGGGACCCCAACGCCAATGCCATTCAGTGGGGATATTTTGCTGTGGGGGCGGACAGTGCCTGGTGTTCCACCACGGGGAGCGCTTCCATCGGGGTGGCTGTGCTGGACGCAGGGATCATGTACACCCATCCGGATATTCAGGCCAACTACGCCGGAGGGTATGACTTCATAGAGAACGACAATGACCCCTATCCCTCAGACGGCGTGGATCACGGTACCCATGTGGGAGGCACCATCGCCGCCGTATGGAACAACGGCGTGGGGGTGGCCGGGTTCGGCAATTTCTCCCTCTATTCTTTGCGGGTGTGCACCGCCCAGGGATGCAGTTCCACAGCTCTGGCCAACGCCCTGCTTACCGTGGCCTATACGCCGGGGATCCATGTGGCCAACATGAGCCTGGGTTCGGGAACCTACTCCCAGATTGTGTACGATGCAGCGGACACCGCGTATTATTCCTATGGAAAACTGCTCGTCGCTGCAGCCGGGAACGATGGAAACCCCATCGTGGACTTTCCCGCTTCCTTTCCGTCTGTGATCGCCGTATCAGCCTACGCCTGGGATGGGGGGTACAGCGGGAACTACTATTATCTTGCACCCTATTCCAACTACGGGGCAGGCATGGGACTCAATCCACCACCGTACGGGCTGGAACTCAGCGCCCCTGGAGGAGATGTAAATTCCTATGCCTGGTTCCTGGGAATCCTTTCCACGGGATTTGACACCACCTTCACCCCCAACTATCCCTACTACGAAGGAACCTCCATGGCGGCCCCTCACGTAAGCGGCCTTGCCGCACTGGTTCTTTCCCGGGCACAGTCCATGGGCATTGCACTCAACGCCAGCACCCTTCGCAGCATTCTGGATGACAACGCCGTGGACCAGGGGATCTGGATTGGGATTATTGGTTCCTATGATCCTGCAGGCGTGGACATCTACACAGGTTACGGCGCCATCAATGCCATCTGGGCCATCAACGATCCCCGGGTCGGCGTCAGCGAACCCCGTCCTGTTCCGGATCGCCCATCGACTTCGTTGACCTGGGACCCCATCCGGCACCTTCTCCAGATCAACCCGGGGCAGGACCTCCCCACCCACCTGGAGGGAACGCTGCTGGATGCAACCGGCCGGGAGGTGGAACGGTGGGAATGGACCATCTCCGGCCCTATCCATCTTCGCCTTTCCAGAAAACCGGGCATCTATTTTGTGCGGATTCGTCTTCACGATGAGGTGATCCAGCGAAAACTCCTTCTTCAACATTGAAAGGCATCGTGATCAGGAGGAACGCGCGGGATAGGGACACAGATCCGCCAGCGGACACTGTTCGCAGCGCGGATTACGGGGCGTACAGAGGGTCTGTCCAAGCGCCACCAGTAGCACGTTGACCCGCCGACGGTCGGAAGGATCCCGGAGAAGGCGGGTTAGGGCAACTTCTGTCTGTTCGGGCGTGCGCGTTTTCACCAGTCCAAGCCGATGCGCGATGCGATGGACGTGCACATCCACCCCGATGGTGTCGCGTCCAAAGGCCTCATTCAGCACGATGTTGGCGGTTTTCCTTCCCACGCCCGGGAGACGGAGCAGGTCTTCCAGGCGGTCAGGCACCCTGCCGCCATACTCCCGAAGCAGAAGATCGGCCATCTGACGGAGATGCCGGGCTTTGGTCCGGTAAAATCCAACCGGATAGATCATGCGGGCAAGGGTGGCCTCGTCATAACGCAGCACATCCTCCGGGGTCCGGATCTTCCGGAAAAGCCGTTCCACCACAGGAAGGGTGGTTTCATCCCGCGTCCGCGAGGAAAGGAGTGTGGCCACCAGCGCCTGAAAAGGGGTACGCTTGGCTTTCTTGAGTCCAAAAACCGGAGCGTTTCGCAGGGTCGGGTGATCTTC
>JALUJC010000263.1 GCA_027053375.1 Caldifarciminota bacterium | reverse complement strand
AAGGCAGGCCACCGTGTCCGCCCGTTCCATCACAATTCCCACATCATGGGAAACCAGAAGGACGGTCAAACCGAGCTGTTTTTGCAGATCCTGGAGCAGATCATACAGACCTTCTGTCATGGAGGGATCCAGGCTGGTGGTGGGTTCATCCAGCACCAGAAGTTCGGGCTCGGTTGCCAGTGCCCGGGCCAGAAAAACCCGCTGACGCTGTCCACCCGAAAGCTCCCGCAGCAGCTGGCGCTCCCTCCCCTCCAGTCCCACCTGTGCAAGGGCACGCTGCACAGCGATGTGATCCTCCTTCCGCATGCGTCCGACCCATCCCAGATGGACATACCGTCCCATCCGCACCACCTCCTCCACGGTAATCGGTGCGGAGAGGTCCAGGGACAGCAGCTGGGGAACATACCCGATCTTCCGGCGAAGGGAACGGGACATCCTTGAAGGTGCCACCCCGAAAACGGTGATCTCCCCCTCTGTGGGACGCAGAATCCCCAGGATCAGGCGGATCAGGGTGGTCTTCCCGGCCCCATTGGGCCCGAGAATGGCCACAAAGGTTCCTTTCCGGATCTCAAAAGCCAGATCTTCCAGAATGGTTTGCCGTCCCAGGCGATACGTGAGCCCGCGCGCCCGGATCACCACCTCACGATCCCGGTCCATTCCATACCCTCTCCAGGTGCCGTAGATTTTTCAGAATCAGCGACAGAGGATCCAGGGGGTTGTCACAGGAGCCTACAGGGTCCAGAACAAGGATCCGGGCCTGCAGTTCACGGGCCACCGCTTCAGAGACCGCGTCCCGCTCCCCGCGATCCACAATAACCCAGCGGACCCCCTGCTTTCTGGCTCTTTCTATCAGGCGCCCCAGTGAACGTGGCCCTGGCGGCTGATCCGGTACGGGATGCACCACCCCGATGACAGGGATACCCAGTTCCTGAAACAGGACAAGCCAGGCCGCATGAGACAGGACCACAGGGGGATAGGACGTCGCACGGGAATGGAGAAGCGAGTCCCGAACCTGCTGGATTCGTGTCAGGTACTGACGGGACCGCACGTGGATTTCTTCTTCCAGTGCCGGATCCAGCCGGCGCAGCCATTCAGCAAGGGTATCGGTCAGGATGGCGAGCCGCGAAAGCGAAAGCCACACATGCGGATCCACCGGGGCCGGATGCAGCCGTTCGTTCAGCGGGAGGGTGGCAGGGGGAGGGGAAAGCGCGCGAATCATCCGCCGAACCCAGGTCCGGTCCACGCCACGGCCCACATACACCAGCCCCTTCACGTTCTGAAGGTTTCGGTAAAGTGAGGGCGAAGGGGAAAAGTTGTGAGGAGAGGTTGCCCCCTGCAGCATGCACACCACCTCACTTTCAGGGGCAAGCACCCGAATCCATCCCGCCAGCGGCGGAATGCTGGCCCCCACCTTTACCCCGGAAATCAGAAAAATGGAGAGAATCCAGCTGGTCATCAGCCAGAAGGATACAGGTCAGGATGGGAACTTTCCGGTTTTGGACTCCGGAGCAGGGATCAGGAAGTTTCGTGGTTGCGGTGTTGTTTCTTAAGGTAGGAACGGATCTGCGCGAAAATGCCTGCGTTCAGAAGATCTTCCACCATCCCCATCAGCGTACGGGTCAGCGCAATGCCCGGGTTGATCCACATCAGGAGAGACGCCAGGGCTTCCAGGCTCTGCTGAACCGGTGCCCAGAGGGCCACGGCTTCCACGTCTCCCGGATCCACCCCCCGGGCAAAGGCACGGGTCTCCTCCCGAACGGATTCATAGGCACGAAAAATGGCCGCCATGGTCCGTTCCTCTCCAGGATCCAGAAACACACCCCCACAGATCGGGCAACGATCCACAAAGAGATCCGTTGTTCCCTGATAGCGAAAGGTTCGCATGGGCAACGCACACTTCGGGCAGGGCAGGTTGCGTGAAGATTCGGTGTGTTCTTCTGCGCGGGCGATGGCCGACCGCCGGATCTCCGGTTGGAGAGAAAAGAACGGAAGATAGGGGGCAATCTCCTCCTGTGTGAGGGAGACCGCCACCTTCTGAATAAAAGGCAAAAGTGTTCCCGGAGGGAAAAAACACCCGTGATCGCTGCAGCACCAGAATCCCCTTTCCTGTTGCGCCATGGACGTGCCACAAACAGGACAGCTCACCATACATTCATGATACAGGAATCCGACAACCAGCGCAAGTTCTCGCCTTGCCTCAGCAAAATTCGCAGGAGTCCCAGGTATCCTCCAGAAGAAACTGAAATTTGTTTCAATTTCCACGTTTCCTGTACCGTCCTGACCTGAACAATGTACCGGAGCCGTGCGCAGGAAAATCTGACCTCGTGGCCACCTGGTGCGTTCCCATCTTTTCCAGGTACGCTGGAGAGCACAGAATCACGTGTATTCGTCCAGCGAATCACAGGAAGGTCGTGTCGTCCTGCGCGGGAGGGTTGCAACGAAAAGATAAAGATATCCAGCCTCATCCAGACATTTTTCACCTTCCCCATCCCCTTTTTGACATCGTGAGGGGGGA
>JALUJC010000262.1:21359-22626 GCA_027053375.1 Caldifarciminota bacterium | reverse complement strand
GTACAGCGCCCGTGTGATGGGACCCGGACGCCCCTCGCCCACCCGGTGATCATCCACCTGCACCACCGGCATCACATGCAGGGTGGTGGAGGCCAGAAAGGCTTCTTCTGCTTCCAGGAGAATTTCCCTTTGAAGGGGACGAACCTCACAGGGAATGCCCTTGTGTTTCAGGATTTCCTCCAGCACCGCCCGGGTGATCCCCGGCAGAACGCGGGTGTCCCGGGGAGGGACAATGACCCGGCCCCCGTGCACGAGGAAAAAGCTGGTGGAAGATCCTTCGGTGATCTCTCCGTCTTCCGTGATAAACAGGGCCTCAAAGGCATCCCTCCGATGTGCTTCTTCCTTGGCCAGCACGTTGGGCAGAAGGTTGATGGTTTTAAGGTCCACACGCCCCCAGCGGATTTCCGGCACGGTGATGACCGCGACCCCGGTTTCATACAGTCCGGGATCCGGTGCCTGGAAGGGCCAGACGGCCATCACCCAGGTGAGGGGCGTTCCCGGTGGAGGGAAGGCGTGCTGGCGGGGCGCCACGCCGCGCGTGACCTGAAGATAAAGCAGAGCTTCTTTTCGGGTGAAGGATCGGGCCTCTTCAAGAAACGCGAGAGCTGCGGCCCTGAGGGTCTCGGGGGTGCGATCGGGAACCATCCGGATGCCTTCCATGCTTTGCCAGAGGCGGGCGAGGTGATCCTCCAGCCGGAAGGGATGTCCAGCACGAATGCGCACCACCTCGTACACACCGTCTCCAAAAAGAAAACCCCGGTCCATCAGCGGGATGCGGGCTTCGCGGATCGGGGCGAGGGTTCCGTTGATCCAGGCAAGCCCATCCATTGGATTCATGCGGCTTCCTCCGGTACGTACAGGGTCACCCAGACCCATGCTTCCACCGCCTCTCCCCGACCCACCGGTCCCACCTGTTCGCCCGTTTTGGCCTGAAGGCTCACACGTTCGGGTGGAAGGGAAAGGAGTGACGCCACCTTCTGACGCACAGACGCACGGATCGGTGCGATCTTTGGATGTTCAAGAAGGATAAGAATCTGTACGCGATCCACCCATCCTCCCCGATGGACCAGGCGGTTCAACGCTTCCCGGACGAAGTGGGTGCTGTCCATACCCGCCCAGCGCGGATCCGAGTCCGGGAAAAGTGTGCCGATGTCTCCCTCTCCCAGTCCCGCCAGCAGGGCGTCGGTCAGCGCGTGAAGGACCACGTCGCCATCGGAGTGGCCTGCCGGTCCCACCGGGGCATCCAGGGGAACACCTCCGAGAACGA
>JALUJC010000262.1:4993-21349 GCA_027053375.1 Caldifarciminota bacterium | reverse complement strand
TCCCGGAACAAGACGATGGCGGTCATAGCCCACCGCGGTGCGGGTGGACGCGGAAAGCCAGAGCATCAGGCGGTGCCAGTCCTCGGGATAGGTGAGTTTGAAACTGCCCTCCCACCCGGGGACCGTCAGGGTGGGAAGCCCCAGAACCTCCCGAAGTAGCGTGCTTTCATCCGTGTACACACGATCCGCCTGCCGGTAGGCTTTTTGATAGGCCTCCCGCGGAACCCGCTGGGGGGTTTGAACACGGACCCAGGCCGTACGGTCCAGCCCCTCTTCCAGCATGTCCCCCCGCCGTCTGCGAAGGGTGTCCGGGACCGGGAGTACCGGGACCACCACCGTTTCCATGGGATGGGGGGCGGTACGGAGTGCTTCCAGCACCCGACCGGAGAGGAGGGGACGGGCTGCGTCGTGCACCAGCACCACCTCTGTGTGGAGTGCGTCCATCCCCCGTGCCACGGAATCCTGACGTTCGGCTCCACCCGCCACCACCTGGACGCGCGGCTGATCTCCCACGCTGCGGCGGGCCTCGTCCACACGTTCCGGATGCACAACCAGGACCAGCTGGTGCAGCCAGGGAAGGGCAAGGAGGCGCTGGAGGGGAAGCATCCAGAGGGGACGTCCGCCCACTGCCCGCCAGACCTTGTCCTCGCCAAAGCGGGTGCCCCGCCCCGCCGCCACCAGGATGGCGCCCCACTCAGGCATCGGTACGTTCTCCTTCCCCTTCAGGTTTCGGCCGGACACGCCGGGCGACCCACAGGCTGATTTCCAGCAGAAGCCAGACCGGACCGGCAACCAGAAGCAGGCTCACGGCGTCCACCGATGGCGTGATGATGGCAAGCACCGTCACCAGGGTCAGCAGAACACTCCGCCGGTTTCGAGCAACCTGATCGGGGTTCAAAAGGCCGATGCGGGTCAGGATCACAAAGATCAGCGGTAGCTCGAAAATGGCCACGCTGGTGACCTCTACCCAGAACAGAAAGGTGAAATAAGCCTGTGCCCGAAGGGTGAGCTGAAGAGAATTCCCCGTGAAGGCTTCCAGTGCACGGACGCTGATGGGAACCAGCACCAGCAGCCCAAAAGCCAGCCCCAGATACATCAGGACACCGCCCCAGAACAGCCCGCCACCGACCCATCGTCGCTCGTGCGGGTACAATCCCGGACGCATGAAACCCCAGGTTTCCCAGAGAAGGTAAGGAAGGCTCACCACGATGGCGGCGGCCAGGCTCACCTGAATACGCAGCAAAAAGGCTTCCTGAAGGGTGAAGGTGTGGGGCTGAAAGTCCAGAGGCGAGACCAGCAATTGCAGAATCTGCTCGTTCACGGCAAAAGCCGCGAAGGTGATGCCCATCACCACCAGGGCCGCCCGGATCAGCCGGTGGCGGAGTTCACCGAGATGCTCGGTCAGCGGGCGTTCTCTATCCTCGGGCAATGTAGAGGTTCCGTCGGGCATGGCGGAGCAGTCGCAGGGGGGTGCTGCCCAGGGAGAGATGTTCATCCCGGGTCAGCCCACGGGCCCCGACCAGGATCAGGGAAATGTTGTGTTGCTCAGCGTAGGTGCGCAGTTCTTCAGAAGGCAGGCCAAACCGTACCACGCCGGCGTCCACGTGAATGCCTTCTTTCTCCAGAAAGCGCTCCAGTGTGTCCGCAGCGTCCCGGAACATCCAGTCGGGAAGATTCGGAGCAGCGCCCACCGCCCAGGGAGGAATCACCATCAGAACATGGAGGGAAAGTCCGAAGATCTGCGCAAGCCGGGCAGCCCGATGCAGGGCAATCCTGGATCCCTCGGAGAGATCCACCCCCACCAGGAGGGATGTCCAGGGATCTTCGTCCCGATGGTGAACCACCAGGAGGCTGCTCCGGGTGCATTCACGGGCCATCCGTTCCGCCACGGAACCCACCAGGTGTTCCATTCGGGTCTGGCCGTGTGAACCCAGAATGATCAGGTCCACATTCAGTTCTTCGACAGCCGAGCGAAGTTCACGTACAACCGGTCCCACCAGCACAAGGGGATGCCCTTTCGGGCCGAAGCGTTTTGCCAGTTCCACCACGCGGTCGTGGGCCTGGACTTCCAGGTGTTCACGCAGTTTGCCGGAAAGGGTTCCATAGCCCGCAGAATCGATGGGAAACGTCAGGTCCGGGAGTACATGAACCACATGGACCTTCTCCACCTGGGGTCGCTCCTTTTCAAACCAGGCCACCGCGCGGTGCATTACCACTTCGGTGACTTCGGAGAGATCCACGGCCACCAGCCAGTGCCGGGTATTCACGGTGCACCTCCGAATTTGTGCTGAAGCCGTTTGTAAACCCCCTCCGGAACAAAAGGCCGGACATCTCCGCCCAGCCGTGCAATTTCCCGGATGAGGGAGGAGGCGAGATAGGCGTAGTTTTCTGCAGGTATGAGAAACACGGTTTCAACGTCCGGATCCAGGCGCCGGTTCATCCAGGCCATCTGGAATTCAAACTCAAAATCCGACACGGCGCGGAGCCCGCGAATAATGGCCCGGGCCTGATGCGTGCGCAGAAAGTCCACCAGAAGGCCTTCCATGGGTTCCACCCGCACTTCCGGGAGATGGGCCATCGCTTCCCGGGTCATGGCCACCCGTTCCTCCAGAGAAAAAAGGGTGGTTTTGTGGTAGGCTGCCGCCACAGCCACAATCACCTCCCCGAACAGGCGTGTTGCACGCTCCACGATGTCCACATGCCCCAGGGTTACCGGATCAAAGGTCCCCGGGTAAACGGCGATAGAACCCGATCCACGTGTCGCCATAGGTTTTCTCCCGTTCAAGTTCCCAGCCCTTTGCGGTTTCCCCCGGGGCGCGCCGCGCCCGTTCCAGCACCAGCTGTCCACCTTCCTCCACCCGTGGGTGGAGAAGGGTCAGCAGACGCACCACCCGTGTTTCGGCATAAGGCGGGTCGGCGAACACCAGGGTGTATCGTCCTTTTTCGCGGGGCAACCAGCGATACACATCTGCCGTCACCACCCGCACACGGTCTTCCACCCCCCAGGCCCGAACAAGCCCCTGAATCTTGCGAGTCAGGGTTTTGCGTCGTTCCACGAGGACCACAGAATCCGCGCCCCGCGAGAGTGCCTCGAGTCCCAGGGCTCCGCTGCCTGCGAACAGATCCAGGACATGGGCCCGGGCAACCGCATTTCCCAGGGTATCAAAAATAGCCCGGCGAATGCGGGACTGGGTGGGGCGCACCTTTTCGGGTAGACGCACCAGTGGTCGTCCCTGAAAAGCCCCACCGAGAATACGCAACTGCATCAGACGAACAGGGCACTGATGCTCTCCGCCTCATGAATTCGCCGGATCGCTTCCGCCAGGAGGGATCCCACGCTCAGCACACGGGTCTGGGGCGGATACCGGTGTTCAGGAAGTTCCAGGGAATCAGTGATCACGATTTCGGTCAGGGGGGAGGCGGCCAGAATGTCCCGGGCACGCCCGGAGAACAGCCCGTGGGTGATGGCTGCACGCACCCGCACCGCTCCGTGTTCCTGCATGGCCTGTGCGGCTTTGGCCAGCGTGTTTCCCGTGTCCAGAATATCGTCCACGATCAGGGCTTCCCTTCCTTCCACCTCACCGATCACGTGCATCACCTCGGCGGCGTTGGGATGAGGACGACGCTTGTCAATGAGGGCAATGGGGAAGTTCCCGAGTTTTTTTGCCACGGCCCTGGCCCGTCGGGTGGCGCCCACATCGGGTGCAACCACCACCGTGTTTTCCGGGAGGTCGTGGAAATACTCCTGAAACACCGGTGTGGCATAGAGGTTGTCCACCGGGACATCAAAAAATCCCTGGATCTGATCGGTGTGGAGATCCAGGGTCAGCACCCGGTTGATCCCCGCGATCTCAAGCAGATTGGCCACGAGTTTGGCAGAGATGGGCACGCGTGGCTGGTCCTTCCGGTCCTGCCGTGCATACCCGAAGTAAGGAATCACGGCGGTGATCCGGGCCGCTGAGGCGCGCTTGGCCGCGTCCACCAGGAGAAGAAGTTCCATCAGGTTGTCGGCAGGAGGAAGGGTGCTCTGGACGATAAACACATCCAGACCGCGGATGTTTTCCAGAATCTGTACACGGATCTCCCCATCAGAAAACCGGTCCACCAGGGTGGGGGTCAGCGCAATGCCCAGAGCGCGTGCAATGCTCGCCGCAAGATTCCGGGAAGCATTCCCCGTGAGCAGGGCGATCTCACCAATCAGGGCCATGGAATCCGTCCTTTTTCAAGCATGGAAAGTATAGATGGCGAGCGGAAAACTGTCAACGAAGAGGGGGTTGTGACCCCGCTGTTCAGATACAGGGGAGCTACGTGGGTGTCAAAATCAAGAGGGCGGGCGCACGGCGCCCGCCCCACGTCCTGGATTCCCCGCCTGGCTCAGGATAGGGACTTGTGACAGAACCACCAGTCAAAGCACTCGTACATCTCTTTGTGCTTTCTGGCGGTTTCCTGATCGGTAGGTGGCGGGACAATCACCCTGTCACCGATGAGGTCGTTTTCAGGCCAGTTGGCCGGTGTGGCGACCTTCTGTTCGTCAAAAGTTTTCAGCGCGCGAACTGCGCGAAGAATTTCGTCAATGTTGCGACCGATCTCCTGAGGATAATACAGAATCAGCCGCACGATCCCCTGGGGATCCACAATAAACACCGCGCGCACCGTATTGGTTCCCTTTCCAGGATGGATCATCCCCAGGGCTCCGGCGATGGCATCGTTGGCGGCGATGATGGGAAAAGCGATCCGCACCCCAAGGTTTTCTTCCATCCACTCCACCCATTTGATGTGGGAGAAGACCTGATCCACGCTGAGACCGATGAGTTCCACTCCCAGCTTCTGAAAGTCTTCGTAATGTTTCTGGAATGCCACGAATTCGGTGGTACACACCGGTGTGAAATCCGCGGGATGACTGAACAGCACGAACCACTTCCCGCGAAAGGCTTCCGGAAGTTTCATGGGACCATGGGTCGTCTGAACCTCAAGCTCCGGGAATGGTTCACCAAGAAGAGGGAAACGTCCTTCCATCCTGTGCCTCCTTGTTTGAGGGGTTGTCAGAATATATTCGCATTGTGCATATATTGTATCTCTCGTGTCCTGAAGCATCCAGCCCCTCCTCGGGGCTCCTTTAAGCGATGATTAATTAGAAAACACTTGCGGGTCCGGGAAGGTTCGTCTATGCTTATCCCCATGATGGAATCGTTGCTCTTTCCTCTGCTGATCGCGTTTGCGCTCACGCTTCCGGATGGTCGTTCATTGCCTGTATCGGTTCGATCTCCCGCAAAAGAGGTGCGCCATCTGGTCCTTTTCCTTTCGCCCCCGCCCGAGGGTCTGTGGTCCGAACTCCCGGAGGGGACCCTGGGGATTCTGTTCCATCCGGATACTTCGCAGGATTACACGTGGCTGGTGCCCTGGCCTGATCCCCGGGGCGGGGGGCAGACCCTCCTCTTCTGGGAGAAAACCCTTCGACCCTTTCTGGATTCTCTTCGCCGTGTCCATCAGGATGTCCCGGTGATCCTGTACGGTGAAGGTATTGCTGCGCTTACGGCACTGTACCTTGGATGGATCGCCCCGGATGAAGTCCAGATGGTGGTTGCCCGGAAGCCCGTTCTCACGGCGGGACAGGGATTGATCTTTTCTCTTGTCAAAGAAACGCCGGGCCGTGGTCCCGAGCGGATTGTTCTTGAACGACTTCATGGACGGTATGGCCTGGTTCAACGTCTTTCCAGGGAACTCATGAGGAGAGGATACACGCCCGGAAAAAATCTCTGGGTGATGGAGCCGGGCGAGGGGTGGACCCGCTGGATTCCTTGATCCTTCTTTCCTGCGCGTCTATACTCTCCCTGTTCATAACGCAGAAAAGGAGGGTTTTTGCATGCTGTTTTTCTATGCGCTGATATCTGCAATCACGGTCCAGGTGTGGAATGGAACCACCCGGAAACCTGTCCCCAACCAGCGGGTGGTGCTTTTGATCCCCCCCCAGCAGGGTCAGGCCATGCCCACCTTTGTGGACACGGCGATCACCAATGCGCAGGGTGTGGCGCGGTTAAACCCACCGGAGGATGCGCCCCCCATGATGTTTGTGGGTACACGCTGGCATGGCCAGATGACCTCTCAACCGGTTCAAGCGGGACAGGATACGGTGCAACTGACCGTATTTGATCCCGGAGAAGGAAAGGCCCAGGTGCTGGGTTACCATGCCATTGCGCATCCACTGGAGAAGGGGGGATTTTTCCTGCTGGAAGCTCTGGAACTGGGCATTACGCCTGCGGTTCGACTGGCGCAGCTGGATCCCCCCCTTCGTTTTCTCCGCCCCGAGGGAGCAGAAGTGGGACAGGTGATGCCTCAGGGGCAGTGGGAAACGGAAGGGGACAGCATTCTGGTCTTCCGTGGCCCCCTGGATCCTTCCAGCCCTGTGGTGCAGATCCAGTGGGTCTGGCAGACCCCACGCCCGCGTGTGGAAATCCGTCGTACCTTTTCCACCCCCATTCATTTCGGGGAAGTGCTTGTTCGTCCCCCCTTTCAGGTTCGTGGGCTCGGGAAAGGGGACAGCACAAGATTTCAGGGATCCTCGTTTTTGCAGTATGCCCTCCCCATGAACGCCACGGAGGTGCGTTATACCCTTCAGACCCGTCCCCTCTGGGGAGCCGGTCAGACCCGGTGGGTGCTGGGCAGCGCCATCGGCATTGTACTGGCCCTGGTGGTGCTGGCACTCCTGGCTCGCCGCCGTCAGGCGATGATGTCCGAATCGGCGCCGGAGTGACGACGCGCCCCCCCGGGGGCAGGAACCTCACGGGTCAGTCGTCATGGCATTCTGCACAGACGTCTACTTGGGCCTTCCACCCGCTTTCTGTATGGCAGTCTGTGCATTCCAGCTCCACGTCTTCCCCCACATGATAGGCGTGGGGGAATCGTTTGCCTGCCACCTTCAGGGTCTCAGGGATTTGTAAGTGACACCGCTGGCAGTTTGACCGTAAAGATCGGGTGTGATGGCAGTTCACGCAGTTTCTGTCAGGCCGAAGCACCTCTCCGCGTGGTTTTTCATCGTGGGAACGATGGCATACACGGCAGTCTCCCTTTGATTGCTTCAAATGGGGACCATGCCGAAAGACCAGGTTCTTAAACCGTCCTGTTTGTGAAACGATCCCCACATGGCACAGGCTGCATCCACTTTGCATGGATGCGTCTTCAGGCCAGGGGGCGAGGGGGATCACCCGGGACGCGCGAATTTTCTCGTACGACCATTGCAAAAGGGCGAGACTGTACCCCACGTTGTGGATCCCGTTCCCCTGTTTGATAAGCCGCAGGTTTCCCACAATGGCATCCCAGCCAGGAATCCGCTGTTTGAACGGCCGGGCTCGTGCGATCGCATCTTCTGTACGTTTCAGGGCATGCTGAAGTGCGCGTTTCCAGCTCTGATAGACCTTCTGAAATGCGGGTCCGTGGCAGGCCATGCAACTTGCGGCACCTGCACGCCTCAGAGGACCGCTTCGTGTGGAATCCGGGAGGAAATGGCACCCGTTACACCCGGTCCCAACCCGAAACATGGGATCGGGGCGAGGGGGAACACCTGTCCCTCCACGTCCAGCGTAAAGATCCCGAACCGGGGAATGTCCGGATGTATGGCACTGCTGACAGGCGGAGACCCGGGGCGTGAGGTGATTGCGTCCATGCTGGATCTCTTCGTGACACCGGCCACATTCTACTTTGTGTTCGGTGATATGAATCTGGTGAAGCCGGGGCGTATTCGGAAAGTTCTCCAGGATGTCTCTGCGGTTATGGCAGGAAAGGCATCGTTCGCGTGCGACGACGCCGTTCCCCCACACATTCCCGGTATGACACCAGGTGCAGGAGATGCTGTACGTGCGCACCCGCTGGTGAACGAACCTCATACCGGATGCGGTGACGACGGTGTCGGGGACCTCGTGGCAGAGGGTGCAGCGGGCCACGCCCTGTCCAGGGGGAGATCCCTTGAAATGGCAGAGGAAACATGGGGCGGTCGAGACTTCGATGTGTGTGTCCTGAACAATCTGTGTGTGGCAGGATGTGCAACGCAGGCGTTTGCCATTTCGGAGTTCGCTCAGATGCGGTGCATGGTTAAACTTCACCTCCTGGAATCTGATCGGTCCCGTCAATAAACGTTTTTCGTGACACCGAAAACATGCCGCATCCTCCACTTCAGCCCAGGGTTTGGTGCTGTAGGTTCCGGTGAAGTAGCGGGCCACCATAGAGAGGGCTTCGTATTTTTTCTGCACCTCGGATCCCAGGCCGGGAGGAATATGGCATTCCACACAGGCAATGTGGTTGTGCGTGGAAGCCTTCCAGGAGGCGTAATAGGGACGCATGATATGGCAGGATCCGCAAAACGACGGTGTGGAGGTGAGCTGGACGGTGAGCACCGCCAGCACCAGCAGCCCTCCCAGTCCCAGGACACCCAGGAAGGCCAGCCAGCGAAGTCGCTCCCTCATAGCATCTGCTCCCGCTGGGGATGTTCTGCACGCAGACGAGCCTCAATCACCCCGATGGTGAGCAGGACATAGAACCACAGGACAAGGAGAAGCACCCGTCCCTCTTTTTTGCGGTTCGCACGTTCGTGGAGTTCGCCCTGCACATCGTCCGCCCGTCCGCGTACCTGTCCCAGTGCCAGCGCCAGCGTGTCCGTGTTCAGGGTATGAACCAGGGGAAGTGCCACCATCCATGCTTCCCGTGCGTCCTGCAGGGTTCCTTTCAGGTCCTCTACGGGATATCCCCGGTCCTGCATGGTCTGGATCAGGGTTTCCGCTTTCCGAAGCCGCGCAAGTGTTTCGTAGAACATGGACCAGAGTTCCTTTGCGCGGCGTCCTCCCCGGTCATTCTCGTCGTGGCAGTCTGTGCAGGTTTCCTGGAGGCGTTCCAGGGTGAGGGGTTGCACGTCATGCTCACCATGGCAGGAAGTGCAGGGGGCAAGCCCTTCGCGAATGTATGCGGTTTTGTGGGGGCTCTCATCGAATGCGGTGGCTTCCCGTGTGTGGCATCGTCCACACACCTGCTCCACATCGCGAACGCCCGGGGGTGCCGCACCGTGACTTCCGTGACAGTCCGTACAGACAGGGGCATGGGTGTTCCCCGCAGACGCAGCGCGGAAATGGACACTTTCCCTGTACCGCTGGGGAATGTGGGGATCCAGGTGAAATGCCTTCATTCGTGCAGTGTCCGCATGGCAAGAAGCGCAGGTTTCCACAAGGTGCGCCCGGGATACCGGGCTTCGGGGGTCCCGTACAGACAGAATCTCGTGAACCCCATGACAGTCGGTGCATACCGCGGCATCCCTTTGCCCCCGTTTCCAGGCACGGCCGTGTGCGGAGGTCTGGTAATAGGCGAAGGCGTCCAGAGGAAGGCCAAAGGGTCGCATCTTTTCTGCATCGCTGTGGCATCCACCGCACAGGCGGGGAACCTGCAACCGATCAAGAGAGCCTTTCCTCAGGCCCCGGTGCGCGAGATTCTCTTCCAGGGGACCTGCAACACCCCCGTGGCATGTGGTACACCCGATCGCTGCCCGGGTGTGGATGCTTTCCCGATAGGCCCCGGCAAGATCGCTGTGACAGACCACGCAGGAAGAATCCGGAAGAACCAGCCACAAACTCAGAATCAGGAGATTCATCCCTGACCTCCCAGCCATGCGCTCACAAGGAGCAGGGTCAGCAAAATCAGCAGCATGGTTCGGCGTGAGCGACCGGCCGCCCGTTCAGGAAGAAAGGGCAGAAGCATGCCGTACACAAGTGTCAGAAGGAAGAGCAACGCCGCGACACCTTCCGGCATCCACCGACTCAGTCCGTAAACAGGACGCAATGCCCACACCGCCGCTGTATGGGCGGGAGGGTGGAGCGGATCTTCAAGACGGTGCGACACCACCGGTAGGACGAACCCCAGGGTGGCCAGAATGGCCACGGTCCCCACGACAATCTCCAGAAATCTCAGCGCAAAACGACGGTACGACAATGTCCACCGCTCCTTCATCCAGCGCATTCCGTGCCACACCACCAGGGGGCCAAACAGCAGGAGAAATACGGTTACATGGAAGGCATAGGTGCGCACGTACGTCAGATTTGAGACACCTTCCTGCCAGCCAAGAAGCAAACCCAGGACCGAGCGCACACCGGGAATCATGCGAAGGGCTTCCATGGAGCGGGTATAGGTCCAGTAGCCTTCCCTGTGGACTGGCAGGAGATGTCCGGTGAGGTCCGCCAGCACAAGCAACCCGAGCAACGCCCATCCCACAAGCCACTGGACACGTGCCGCCCGAAAGCGCCGGTTCCAGACAGTTTCCACCAGGTGGAGCATCGCCAGCGCCATCAGAAGGTGCGCGCTCCAGAAATGCATGGCCATCATCGCGTCGCCAAGGAAAACCCGGGTGCGCAGCATCAGATACGCGTGGGGCGCCTTTTCCAGTGTGGGCACATGATAGGCCTGGAGCATCACACCCGTAAACGTTGCGAAACCCAGCAGAGAAATCATGGAAATTCCCATCCAGCGCCGGAAGGTTTCTGCTTTCATCCCGGTCCTCCTGAAAGGAAAATTTTTCCGTTCTGAAGGTGGACGGCATACCTGCGCAGCGGAGACGGAGGTGGGCCGGCGAGGACCTGTCCGGAGAGGGCGAACCGGCCTCCATGGCAGGGGCATGTGAGCGCTTCCTGATCCCGATTCCACACGACACCGCATCGCCGGTGTGTGCACACAGCGGAAAGCGCCACCACCGCGTCCGGTTTAACCCGGATCAAAAGAACAGGACGTTCCCCGATGTTGACCTGGCGGGCTTCGCCCACCGGAAGTTCATCCAGATCCAGCACCGGGGTCCACATTCGTCCCCAGGTCAGGCCCTCTCTCGGGGTCAGGTACCGGAGCCACCCCCAGAGGAAACTTGCGCCCCACAGGGCGGCCACCAGCCGGGACGCCACGCGCAGAAAGGTGCGTCGGTTCATGCTGCCTCCTTCAGGTTGCAGGGGTTGTCCGGAAGCAAGCAATAATTTTGCCAGATTTGCAAGTTTCAGATACTCACAAAATTGTGGAATTCTTGACTCTTTCACGCATCATTGAACTTCCCGAAAGAAGTGCCTATACTTGTAGCGGATCTTAACACCCCAACAAGGAGGTGCTTGATGAAACGGCTCGCGCTCCTTCTCGGTGTGGTGCTGTTTGCCGCACCCACCCTCTCGGCCGGTGACTTTCAGTATGTGGGCGTGAAGAAGTGTAAAACCTGCCACAAGAAAGAGAAGATTGGAAACCAGTATGGCAAGTGGCAGGAGATGAAACACGCCAAAGCCTTTGAGGCGCTCAAGACCGACAAGGCAAAAGAAGCTGCAGCGAAGCTGGGCATCGACGATCCCACCAAGTCCGAGAAATGCCTGAAATGCCACACCACCGGATATGGCAAGGGCGGGTATGACCTCTCCAATCCACCGGAGAAGAACGCCAAGTTTGAGGCTGTTCAGTGTGAAGCCTGCCATGGACCGGGTTCGGTGTACAAGAAGAAAAAGATTATGGTGGGCCTTTCCAAGGGCGAGATCAAACCCGAGGAAGTGGGGCTGATCATTCCGGATGAAAACGTGTGTCTCGGCTGTCATGGCAAGGGGAAGGGCAATCCTTTTGAAAAGGACTTCAACTTCGAAGAAGCCAAGAAGAAGATTGCCCATCCCGTTCCGAAAAGCTGATCAAGGTAACCTGTCACCGGATCGCCCATGGGGGTGAGGGTTTCCCTCCCCCCATGGGTGTTGAAAGGGGAGGTGGTGATGCTCTCGTTGCTGTTGTGGGTCTCCCTGGCATCCACACCCGGGAAAGCGCAGGGGGTGGATATCTCCCGGTGTGCGTCCTGCCACCGGGCCGTATGGGACATCTGGAAAAACTCGCTGCATGCGCAGTCCCTCTCTGATCCTGTGTTTCAGGGGGTCCTGAAAGACACCCCGGAGGCGCTTCAGGCGACCTGCATGACCTGTCATGATCCCAGGGGTGAAGGGAAGGGGATCACCTGCGCGGTATGCCATGAAAGTGTCTCCTGGGAAGGAAACCGGTTCCGCTGGGAAAAGGGATTGATTCATGGACCCTTTGCGCCAACCTCGGACACGCTGCCCCACCCGGTTCAGGTCAACCCCTCCATGGCGCGAGCAGAATTCTGTGCCACCTGTCATCAGTACACCAACACCCGGGGTCTTGCGGTGTTTGACACCTATCAGGAATGGAAGCAGGGACCCTATGCGGTGGAGGGCACCCAGTGTCAGAACTGTCACATGCCGGAAAATCCGCTCAGGTCCCCGGTGGATCCACCCTATCAAACCCGCCTGACCCTGACCGACCACAGTTTCCTGGGGGGGCACACGGTTTCACAGGTGCGAAAAACCCTGTCGGTCACGGTCTTTCCCCCCCGCGATAGCGCGGGGCGTACCATTTTCCGGGTGGATGTGGCCAACCGGGAGGCTGGACATGCGGTTCCCACGGGGCTCCCCACCCGCCGTCTGCGTGTGCTGTTTCTGCTCACGGGTTCGGACGGGAAGGAGGTCTACCGTGACTCGGTGATCCTGCAGCGGGTGATTGTGGATGCGGAGGGGAAACGGCTTTCCCGTTTTGTGGATATTCTTGAGCGTGGGGTGCGGGTGGTGGAGGATGGGCGCATTCCGCCCCGCGGTGTCCGCCACCTTGCCTTCCAGATCCCGGATGGATTGACCCGAAAGGCGCAGTTTGCGGAGGCGCGGATTTACTATGATTTTGGGGATCTTCCCATGCCCGGGGGCATGAAGCAGCTTGTGCTGGTCACCGCGGAACGCCTGGACCTTTCGCCGTTTCAGCGTTCCCTGTGGATGATGCTGTTCTGGGGTTTGCTCGGACTGGGGATCCTGTTTCTGTTGCTGGGATGGATGAAGCGACGCAGAAAGGAGGCCAACCCATGACCACCCGTCGAGGGTTTCTTCAGCGACTGGTCGGCGTGTTTGCGGGCCTCACAGGCCTGTCATTTCTGGGTCCTGTGGTGGCCTATCTCGCGCCGAAAAAAGAAAAAGGTGGACGAAAAATTCTGCTGGACCCCAACGGGAGTCCAGTGAAGGCGGACATCCTCAACAAGGAGCCGTCGGTGGTGGGGTTTGGGATTAATGGAGAGCCCACCATCGTGATCAAATATGAAGGAGAACTTCGTGCCTTTTCTGCCGTGTGCACGCATCTGGGGTGTCTGGTGAAATGGAAGCCCGCGAAGGCGGAGTTCTTCTGCCCCTGCCACGCCGGGCGGTTTGATGCCAACGGGGTCAACATCGCCGGACCTCCGCCGGAACCGCTGCCCCGTTACCGGGTGTACGTCACGGGGGACAATCTGCTCGGGCTGGAGGAGGGCAAAGCATGAAAGGGCTCATTCTGGGTGTCTGGCGCTGGGTGGATGAACGGACGCAGATCAGCCGGGTGGTTCGGGCGACACTCACGGAATACATGGTGCCCGCCAACCTCAATTTCTGGTACACCATGGGCTCCCTGCTGATTGCCTGTTTTGTGATCCAGATTGTCACCGGGATTCTTCTGCTGATCTACTATGTCCCCGAAACGTCCAAAGCCTTTGAATCGGTGAAGTTCATCACCTCGGCGGTTCCTTTTGGCTGGTTGATCCGTCGGCTGCATGCCATGACCGCCAACCTCTTTGTGCTGGTGCTCTTTCTCCACATGCTCTCCACGCTCTACATGGGCTCCTACAAAAAGCCCCGGGAGATTCAGTGGATGACCGGGGTGATCCTTTTCGGGCTGGTGCTGACAGAGGCGCTGTCCGGTTACCTCCTGCCCTGGAGCCAGCTGTCCTACTGGGCCACCACGGTGGCCACCAACGCCATCGGAAGCATCCCGAAAATCGGCGATATGCTGGTGGTCTGGGTTCGGGGGACACCCAAAGTCTCGCAGTTTACCCTGGGGCGATTCTTTGCCATGCACGTGTCGCTGATTCCCTTTACCATCCTGATGTTTATTGCGATCCATCTGCTGTTCATGCGCCTCACGGGCATTTCCGCACCCCCCGGCACGGACAAATCAAAAGTGGCCAAAGTTCCTTTCTTTCCCCATATGGTCTCGGAAGACCTCACCTCGCTGTTCATTTTCCTGGCAGCCCTGACCCTGCTGGTGTTCTTCTTCCCCCAGTTTGCCTTTCCGCCGGACGCACTGGAACCTGCCAACCCCCTGCAGACCCCCGCGCATATCAAACCCGAGTGGTACTTCCTGGCCAACTACCAGGCGCTCAAACTGGTTCCCAATGAGTTTCTGGGGATTCTCCTGCAGCTGGTGGTGGGCGTGATCCTGTTCTTCCTGCCCTTCCTGGACCGCTCTCCCGAACGACGGCCCCTGAAGCGACCGGTGTTTACCACCCTGGTCACCCTGGGTCTGCTGGCCTATATCGCCCTGGCCGTCTGGGGCCATTACTCCTGAGGAGGCATCCCATGAGAGGCTATCCATTCTGGATTGTGTTTGTTGCGGTGACGCTTGCGGCAGGACCCCTTCACGCGGAGGTCAAAAATACCTGCGTGACCTGCCATGAAGAACAGAAAGACGAGGACCCCGATCTCGCTGCCCCGGTGTTTGACTGGCAGACCAGCATTCATTTTGAGAACGGGATCTCCTGCAGCGACTGTCATGGGGGCAACCCGCGTGCGGAGGATGAAGATGTGGCCATGAGTGAAGAAGCGGGGTTTGTGGGCGCCCCGGATCCGGAAGAGGTTCCGGATTTCTGCGGGAAATGCCACAGCGCGGTTCGGGACAACTATATGCAGAGTGCCCATGCGGAAGCGTTGCTGGAGGATGAGAGCGGGCCTTCCTGCGTGGACTGTCACACGGCACACAAGCAGCAGAAGGTGAGCCTGGACCTGATTAACGAAGACCTGTGCAGCCAGTGTCATGACTATGATCAGGCCGCCAAACTCAAGGAAGCCATGCGCTCCATGGATCAGGATCTCACCCTGATGGACCACCGGGTGGAGCGGCTGTTCCGGGAAGGCCTGGATGTGGAAAGCGAGCAGAAAGCCCTGTTTGCACTGCGGAACCGTGCCCACCGGCTCACCCATGTGCTGGATCTGGACCGGATCCTTTCCGAACTGGGGGCGGTGCGCGCGGATCTGGGGGCCCTGGACAAACGTGTCCAGGAGGGTGAACAGGTGGTGCAGAACCGTCGCCGCCTGGGAACCGTGATGATTCTGTTCTTCCTGATCGGGGCGCTGCTTGCCTGGATGTACCATCGGGAGCTCATGCGGGAGGCCCACGAGTCCCAGCATTGAAGAGAAAGAACCCTGCGGGAATCTCAGATCTGGGATTCCCGCAGGGGAGAATGCATAACTGACGTGGCAGTAGGTTTGCCGTGCCTTAAGCAGACCTGAACAACCCACCCTGTCACATCAAGGAGGTCGTACGATGAAACGTGTTGCACTGGCACTGGGTGTGATGGTCTGGGCCATGCCGCTGGCGGCTCAGAACATCTCCAACTCTCCCCATAACCTGTCCACGTCCGGACAGACGGTGGGGAACACGGTCTATGCGTCCACCGAGACCCAGATCTGCGTGTTCTGCCATTTCCCCCACAGCACCGGCAACCCCACCTATCTCTGGAACCACGCCGCCACCACGGCGTCCTACACCTTCTACACCTCCTCCACCATGAACGCCGCCACCCCCACCGCGCTCTCCGGTTCTTCCCTCTACTGCATGTCCTGTCATGACGGGACTGTGGCCATCGGGGACGTGGTGCTGCCCCCCGAAGGCGGAACGGATCCCATCGCCATGGTGGGTGTGGAGGCGGATGGGTCCATGCCCCTCACCTCGCCTGCCCGTCTGGGCACAGACCTCTCGGACGACCACCCGATTTCCATCCAGTATGAAGACGGTCTCTTCAGCTCCACCAATGAGGACCTGGGTCTGCGGGATCGCTCGGATACCAACACGGTTACCAACGGAACCATCACCCTTCATCTGGAAGGGGAAAAGGTGCAGTGCGGGACCTGCCACAACCCCCACGACAACACAAACGCGCCCTTCCTTGAGGCTTCCAACACCGGCTCCCAGCTCTGTCTGACCTGCCACCTGAAGTGATTACGCCTGTACACAGGGTTCTCATTACCACGGTGCGGGGCCCGCGGCCCCGCACCGTGGACCTTGCATGTTTGAGGGAGGGGGGGTGATGTGGGCACTGGTTTTGCTGGCGCAGGTTCAGGGTCTTCATGGTGTGATCACCCTGGGCAATTATGCGTCCGATGGCGGAAGCACACCCACCACCCAGCTGGCCACGCGTGCCGTGGTGGGTTTGTGGGGTTATCTGCTGGATCCAGCACTGGTGCAATGGAATCTTCGTGTGGGCATTGCCCGGGATCGGCAGACCCTGTCCCTTCC
>JALUJC010000262.1:0-4983 GCA_027053375.1 Caldifarciminota bacterium | reverse complement strand
ATCCGCAGGTGCAGACCTTCCAGCTGGTGCCCTTCGCGGGTCGGATGCTTTTCAAGTCTCAGTATTTTTCCCTCCAGGTGGGGTATGCGCGAAATCTGCGCACCCGTACCGCCACCCTCACGGACCTGACCTCCCGGTATGAGGGACTGGAGCAGCGTGGCTGGGCACAGTTGCAGGTGGGAGACCGGCTTTTTCTGAATTATCAGCGGAGCACCTTTGACAACCAGGATCCCCAGAACCGGGTCCACCAGTTCCAGGAAACCCTGTCCCTGCTGACCTGGAACGACCTGGGCGCCCATCGTCTCACACACCGGATCTGGTTTGAAAATTTCTGGGATGGGCTGCAGGCTTACACCCGGGTCCGGCTTTCCTATCGTTTGCAACATCACTGGGATCTTTCCCGCGGCTTTCTGGACAACAGCGGCATGGTCTGGCTGGAGCCCCCCATGGTGAGCCTTTCGGGACGCAGCCAGTGGACTTATCCCTATGCGCCCGGGGGCATGGTCTCGCTGGGTCTCTCGGAACAGTATGCCCACACGCCCGGTGCAACCCCCTATCTGGCCACGCTGGCCCATGTGCTGCACCGGGGCAAAATGGGGCGTAACTGGACGGTGGAAGAACGTCTTTCTTTTCAGCATTATTCCGGTTCGGTGCTGGTGCAGGATCGCGCCACCTTCTTCCTGGGTACAAGGGGGACCTATCGCCTGTCCGACTGGGTGGTGCATCTTTCCCCCTATGTCCGTCTGTACGGGGGGCGCTGGGTGGAGGGGCAGCGCAATGGAGGCGAAGCCCGATGGGGACAGGCGGTGCAGGTTTCACCGCCCCTGCGCGCGTGGATCCCCGGTCTGGCGCTTTTGCTGGAAGAAGCCACGGAAGGCGGCGCACGCGCGGGATATCTCCGGGACGGCGGTCCCCGTTCCTGGCGCACAAGGCTGGGGGTGAGTGCGCGCTCCTTTGCCTGGCGGGAGCTTCATCTTCTTTTCACCTGGCGGTGGGATCGGGGCCTGGCTTCTTCCGAGCCCCAGGTGATTCCCTTTGATCGGCGCACCTGGAGTATCACGGCACAGTTCCGTCTGTTTCCGGCATCCATGGGGTATGCCGAGAGCTGGGACCGGACCTTTGATGTGCTGACACAAAACTTCTTTTTCCGGTACCGGTTTCGTCCCTGGGATGGGCTGCATTTTACCTATGTGCAGCGGTGGGGACGCAACCGGACCGTGGGCTACATCAAGCACGTGTGGGAGCACACACTCACCTTCTCCCTCCCGGTGGTGATGTTGCGCCTGGAAGGAGAAGGCTGGTTGAGAAAGTACGCCGAAGATCCTGCATGGTTATGGGGATACCGGATTTTGATCACCCGGGCGTTCCGGGAACGGTTTTGAGGGGAGGTGATCGTTATGATGGCGTTGTGGTTTGCCGGTTTGCTTGCCAGCGTGGTCCTGGACGGGGACGTGCAGGGCGCGCAGCGTTTTTTGCTTCTTTCGCATCCGAATCAGGTGCTTGTGGAGACAGAAAATGGTGCTTCCTGGCGCTTTGATCTTCCGGAAGGACGACCCACCCATCTGGTGGCCTATCCCGGGGGTTTGTGGATCCTGGACGCAGCCCGGCGGGTGGTGGAGGGCTATGACCTTCAGGGAAACCTTCAGGTTGCGTATTCCTTACCCGAAGGGCTGGGGCGTGTGCGGGAGCTCACCCTGTGGATGGACCAGCCCGTGGTGCTGGATGACCGCGGTTACCTGGGAATCCTGAACCGGCCTGACTGGACCGAGGTGCTTCCTCTCAGCGGTGTGGTCCATGCCGTGGATCTCCAGTTTATCAATGGGTCCTGGTGGATTCTGGACCGTGCCCCCTCCGGCATGCTGGGAATGCGCATGTGGTTGCGCACCTATGATCTGCACGGACACCCGCAGCAGTCCCTTCGTCTTCCTGCGGACATCACGCTGGGGGTGGACATGGCGCTGGATCCCCAGACCGGGAACCTGCGCGTCCTGGATGCCGCCAAACCCCGGATCTGGATTGTGGATCCGCAAACGGGGACCCTGGTGGGGACCGACACCCTTCTTTCCGGGGGCAACATCGCCCTGCTGTCCCCCTGGAATGGAACCCTGTGGGTGGTGACGCTGGGAACATCCACCGGTGTGGTGCCCGTGGGCGGGATCGGGGTGGCGGCTTCACAGGAACCCTTCCGGATGACTTCTCCTGTCACGTTGCAGTTACATGTTCAACCCCATGCACTGGGCATCCGTGCCCCCCGGGGTACGGTTCGCGTCCTGGATGTTCTGGGGCGAACGGTGTCCCGTGTCCGTGTTGCACAGGACCGCCTGCGGATGTTGCCCATGCGTACGGGTCTTTACTGGGTGATCTGGACATCCCCGGAGGGCGTCACCCTCCGCAAGCGGGTGGTGATCCCATGAGGGAGGGAGGAGGATCATGAACAAACGTTTTGCTGGGCTGTTGTTCGGCGTGGTCCTTCTGGCCCCCACCCTCTGGGCCACGGATGCCCCGCACACCTATGAGTGCCGGGTGTGCCATGACATCCATGACGCCCTGGGTGGGGCAGGTCTGGAGCAGTTCTCCACCAACCTGTCGGTCTGCCAGAGTTGCCACCAGCCAGGTGGGGATGCGGAGCGCTTTGTGATCACCAATCAGAACGGTGCCACACCGGGTGCGTCCGGCACCACCCACCGCTTCAACGTGAACAGCGTGAATCCCACCTATGAGGCGGTGAAGCCCACCCATCCCGAGGTGCGGGCACGCCTGGAGTACAACCCCTCCTTTCCGGATTCCGCTGTGGTGTGTTCCACCTGCCATGATCAGCATTCTCAGCGATATGTACCCTTTCTCCGCACGGAGGCCGATTCCCTCTGCAGTTCCTGCCACACCACCCGGGGGCAGCGGGTGGGGCTGGTGAACTCCGATATCCAGACCCGCCGGGGAGACCAGTGTACGGATTGCCACAACAACGGCCACGTACCTGACACCGTCTGGGTCTCCCATCCCATTCATGTGACCATCCCGGCCACGGCAGATTTCCGCCATCCACCGGGACTGCCCACGGATGGGGATACGGTGAAGTGCATCACCTGTCACAGCGTGCACTACGGCTATTCCACGCAGACCCTCAAGGGGGTGGCCTCTTCGGGCACCCGGGTATCTCTCACGGACAACACCGCAAACTGGACCCCCAATCAGTTTGTGGGCTGGGAGGTGTGGATCCTGGACCGCACCGGCACCGACACCCTGAAATGGCATCAGTACCGCATCATCCAGTCCAACACCGCCACCACCCTGAACTGGGATCCAGATTCCCTGGCCTTTCCCGTGGAACCGGGCGACACGTTCCTGATCAAACAACCCGGTGCAGGGGATGGAAATCTTCTCTATGTGGGCATGAAGGACATCTGTACGCAGTGCCACACCTTCCAGGGGGCCGGGGTGCACATGGATCCCAGTCAGGGCGCTCTCTGGCCCGGGGGTGGGGTGTATGGCACCAACTATGCGCATCTGAACCGTGCCGGTGGGGACACGTTGCTGTCTCCAAGGGACACCACCACCGGGGTGTTCAACCAGCCGCTTCCTGCAAACATGCGGGGAAGCTGCTACAACTGCCACTGGATTCACGGCTGGGCCACCAACCCTGCGGATACCGCTTTCCCCTATATGCTGGTGGCCCGTCCCGACTCCACCTGCGCGGTGTGTCATGATGCGGACGGTCCGGCGCCTGCGGTGTTTGAGGTGGAAGCCACGAAGCCGTACACCCACCACGGGGTGTGCGTGGCCTGCCACGAAACCCACAAAACCCAGGCGGGCACCATGCCTCAGCCCGGGAGCGCCCCCACCATCAACCCCGAACTCTACGGCAGGGGCGGTGTGGACGTGGACAGCACGGTGGTGGACTCGGCCACCAAACAATACCAGGTCTGCCTGGGCTGCCATGAGACCATTCGCAACCGCCTGGCCACCTCCCCCAGTTTCCATCCCATTCATCAGCAGGGGCAGTACGACGGTACGCCGCCTTCGCTTTACAACGGCTGGGCGGCCAACGACCTTGTGTACTGCACCGACTGCCACAACAACAACACCGGCGCCCAGAACGGCGGCACGGACCCCGCAGGACCGCACGGATCGGATTATGCCCATCTGCTGGAACGTCAGTTTGTCACGGGGGACAACATTCCCTGGAACCAGGCCAATTACGCCCTCTGTTTCAAGTGTCATGATCCCAACAGCATCATCGGGGACCAGAGTTTTCGAAAACACAAACTCCACATCCAGGGCGAGAAGGCGCCCTGTTCCGTGTGCCACAACAACCCTCACGGCGGTCAGTTTGATCACCTGATCACCTTTGACACCACCGTGGTGAGTCCGGATCCCAAAACCGGCCGGCTGGAGTTTGTCAACAAGGGCTACAAGACCGGTGAGTGCTACCTTCGGTGCCATGGGAAGAACCACAGCCCCAAACGCTACTGAACGGTTGCCATGATGCTAATTCTGATGTTTGCGGCTTCCTGGGTGTTCACCCCGGACTCCACGGGGGGAACCACCCAGGAGTGGTTGTGGGCGGTATCCTGGGGAGATTCGGCGGTGGTGCTGGTGGAGGATGGCCGTCCCGGGTTTGGCTATACCGACATGCGGGTGGTGTGGGTGGACCTGGTCCAGCACACAACCGCTCCGGATTCGGCGGTCAGCCTGTCCGGACAGCTCCGCCAACGCACCGATCCCCGGGTGGCGGGGGATGCCTCTTCGCTTCTTGCCGCCTGGACGGAGACCCTGCCCGGGGGAGAGTCCCGGGTGATGGGCCGGCGTCTTCGGGGGACGGTGGGCCCGGCGACCCCGGACTTCCTGCTCCCCATGGGAAATGGATCCCAGTACAGCCCGGCGCTGGCCTTTGATCCTGTGGATCAGCGGTTTCTGGTGCTGGCGGAGGCGGACAGCGGGCTCTATCATGACCTCTGGTTCCGGCTGGTGGATGCCGCCGATACC
>JALUJC010000261.1 GCA_027053375.1 Caldifarciminota bacterium | reverse complement strand
ATACGGAACTTCGCCTGCTGCTGCCTGATCCTCTTCCTCCCGGCGATAGCCTTCGTCTTGTGCTGGCCTATCGTCTTCGCCTGCCCCGCATCTTCTCCCGCATGGGCGTCCGCGGAAGGGATGTGGTGGTCACCCAGTGGTATCCCAAACCTGCGGTCTATGAAGATGTCCCTCCCAAACGTCCTCCGCTGGATCTTCCGGACTCGCTCTACCGTGGGCCCACCGGCTACTGGCACCCGGATGGCTACCACTACCGGGGGGAGTTTTATGGGGAGTTCGGCTCCTTCCGTGTGCGCATCACGGTTCCCGACACCTATACCGTGGCGGCCACCGGAGTGCTGGCGCATTCAGATACACTCCGGGACTCCACGAAGACACGGATTCGCCGGGTTTTTGTTGCGGATTCTGTCCATGACTTTGCCTGGGTCGCCTCTCCCTCCTGGGTGGTGATGGATACGGTGTATCGGAACATCCGCCTGGTGATCTATGCCAAAAAACAGCGAAAGGCATACTATGACACCCTGCGACAGGAACTTCCCCGGATGTTTGAACGACTGGAGGCGTGGTACGGTCCCTATCGTTATCCTGTGTTCCGGGTGGTGGATGCCCCGCTAGTGGCCGGAGGAGGCATGGAATATCCCATGCTGGTGATTGTGGCACCACCACATGGTTTTAAACGCCTGTATGGCCTGGTGGGGTATACCCCCATGGAGCGTTTGCGAACGGTGGTGGTGCATGAGCTGGGCCACCAGTGGTTCTATGGCATGCTTGCCAACAATGAGCTGGATGAGGCGTGGCTGGATGAATCCTGGACCTCTGACCTGGAAAAGCGATACATGGCCTGGTGGAATCGCGCCCATCCTCCCCCGGTTTCCTGGCTGGCACGGCATCTCATGCCTGACCCTTCCACCGGGATCCGGATCTGGCACCTTCGCTATGTGAACAGCGAACGGAACGAACCACTGGCGGCGGAACCCGCCTACCGCATGCGTGCGTATGGCGCCACCATCTATGGCAAGGGGCAGCGGGTGGTGACCTGGCTCCGGGATGTGCTGGGACCGGAGGACTTTCAGCGGTTCATGAAGGTATACCGGGAGCAGTACACCTTTCATCATGTGCATATCCGGGATCTTCGTGCGATCTTTGCGGGCATGGGCTATGATCCCGGGAAACTCCTGGATCCCTGGATGCGCACCCGCGGATTGCTGGATATACGGTTCGGGCAGGTTCGCCGTATCCCGGGGGGTGTGGAAGGTACGCTGATTCGTGAGGGCGCCATGGTTCCCGTGACCGTGGGCGCCATCACAGAGGAAGGGGATACCCTCACGCAGGTTGTGTGGGGGAATCGGTTCACCTTCCATGGAAACATTCGTACCCTCCTTGCCGATGTTCACGATGCCCTTCCCGAAACCAGCGAATGGAACAACCGGTGGCCTCACCGTGCGCTTCGTGTGGGGATTGGGGTCCCTCCACCGCTGGATATCCAGAGCCTGTGGATTTATGCGCTCCCCGGTGTGGTGTATACGCCGGTGGAACACTGGTTGCCCGGTGTGCTGGTGGCTTATACCCAGGGGACGGTTCATCACACGGGGGCGTTGGGGGTGGGATATGCCACTGCGCTGCATCGCTGGGAAGCTTTTGGTTCGTGGGAAGATGGACCGATTCGGCTCACCTGGGGGAGCTGGCCGGGCAGTGCGGATGCGTCCTTCCGCTGGACCATCTGGAAACGAGAGGAAGCCACCCGGGGGTTGCGCCTGGTGGGGATGCTTCAGGTGGAGTCGGTATGGGACAGCGCCTGGATCAACCCGGTGGTCTATCAGGACGGGATCCGGCATATCCTTGAACATCGCCTGCATTACTGGGTGCGGGGGATGGGAAGATCCTTCGGGGGCTGGCTGGCTGCCCGTGTGGGTGTATGGAAGGGACAGGTCTACGGTCGTCTGGAGGGGGATCTGAACACTTCGTTCCACCTGATGCGAGGATGGCATGCACGTTTGAGGATGGGGATTCTGGAAGGAACCGCCCCCCGGGTGGAACAGTTCTGGCTGGAGGGTGAACCGCTGGAACCCTTCCCGTGGAGCCTGGCCATTCCCTCCACGGGAGACTGGTCCGTTCAGGGTCGCCACCTGGGGGTGGGACCCGGTCTGCTGGCCTTCGCCGGAGAGGGACGATACGGTTCTGTTCAGGTGTTGATGGAGCTACGAACCCGTATGTTCTGGCGTGTTCGTCTCTATGCAGCGGCGGGGCAGGTGGCCCGGCGCGTTCGGGATCTCTTTCCTCTGCACATGGAAAGCGGAATCCTTCTCCCCCTGGGTCCTGTAGAAATGGTGTATGCCCTCTGGAGAGACGGGGATACGCGCATCACACCACGCTTTCGTGTGCGGGTGCGTTCCGGAAGTTGACAGGTTGATGCCCCGGGGCTATAATATCCCCCGCTTCAGGAAAATGCGTTTTGCACAGGTCTTTGACAAGGGAGAGGAGTGTACGGTAAGGTAGCGAGCGAGAGAGTTAGGACAGGAAGACCCTATGG
>JALUJC010000260.1 GCA_027053375.1 Caldifarciminota bacterium | reverse complement strand
CTCTTGAAGGGCTCCGCCGCCTCCCGTATGCTGTGGGATGAAAGGAGGTGCGGGATTGCCGGATGTATGGCCAGGATCTTTTCCTCATCTCTGGGAACTCCCTCACGGGACACCCCATGAAGCCACAGGGTCCCTCCTTTTCGCCGATATTTCCGGATTCACTTCCCTCTCTGAACAGCTTGCACGCAAGGGAACACGCGGAACGGAAATCCTGACGAATCTTCTGAACCGGTACTTCCAGACCATGCTCGGTCTGATCCAGGAACTTGGCGGACAGATCCTGGGCTTTGGCGGCGATGCTTTTCTGGCGGGATTTTACGGAGACCCCTCCCGAACTCATGGATGGGCCTGCCACGGGGCTGCCCGCCTGCTGGAGGCCATGTCTTCTTTCCATGCGTACCCCACCCCGTGGGGAACCGCCACGGTCCGGATGAAAACCGTGGTGTTTTCCGGTTCCTGGGGGGAAACGCTCCTGGGGGACCCCCGACGTCGTGTTCCTTTCCTTTATGGCACGCTTTTGCAAAAGCTGCTGCAGGCAGAAGACCGCGCCCAGCAGGGAGAACTCTGGGTCCAGGGGAAACCCGTAGACCCTGCTTCCTTTCTGGAGCGACCCAGGCTGCCCCCGCTTGTTCCGCGAGCACCTTTACCGCTCCCCCCCACGGAGCAGGCTGCGTTCCTGCCGCAGGGGGTGGACAGGTTCCTGAACCGGGCGCTTCTCGGAGAACACAGACCGGCATCGACCCTGTTTGTTTTCGTGGAGGGGTATGATCCCGATACCCCACCCCTCGGCGAACTGCAGCGATTTGTCCTCACTGTTCTGGACATCCTGGACACACATCGAGGGTCTCTGAACAAGTCCGACATCGCCGGGAAAGGATGGAAACTGCTCCTGACCTTTGGGGCCCCCCAGACCACGGAAGACGCCCCCCTGGAAGCGATCCGGGCAGGACTGGCATTGACCGAATGCCGTTCCTTTCCCTTTCACGTCCGCATGGGACTTGCAACCGGGTTTGTCTACGCGGGCATCGTGGGATCCGATCGAAACCAGGAGTACACGGTGATCGGAGATCCGGTCAACACCGCGGCACGCCTGGCCTCCGTCGCCCCACCGGGCCAGATCCTGATGGATCCCGCGACCCGACGTCTGACCCTTCCCCACATGGAAAGCCAGCTTTTCGGTACCGTCCAGCTTCAGGGGAAAAGTGAACCTCTCCGATGCTTTCGTCCTCTAACCTCTTCCTCCTCTCACCCCACCCTGCCCATGGTGGGAAGAGAAGAACTGCGCCACCGCGTGCTGGAGGCACTCCAGCAATCGGGCGTGATCCGGATCCGTGGACAGGCGGGGATAGGGAAAAGTCGATTCCTTACCAGCGTGCTGGAATGGATCCCCGATGATTCACTGATTCTCCAGGCTCATCTGGAAGCAAAGGGGGATCCTTACCAGGTTTTCCATGACTGGATGGAGTGCCTGGCGCACATAGAAACCCATACCGACGAGGCTTCCCGTCTCGAAGCCCTGGAAAACCATCTTGCGCAGCTTCATGATCCCACAGGCGCCCTGAAACGGCGGATTCCTTTCCTGGGTGCCATGCTGTACCATCTGCCGTACCCGGGAACGCTCTATGAGAAGGTAGGACCTGCGCTTCGGAAAGACAATCTCCTGGAAGGCTTTCGGCTTTATCTGCGTGCACTGGTCCGGCAGGCCCCTCTTCTTCTGGTGGTGGATAACGCACAGTGGCTCCAGCCCACCGGCGTGGAGTTTTTGAACCGATTCATACAGGACCTCCTTGCCGGCCGTGCGTCCGGGGAGAACAGGGTGACCTTCCTGGTGGTGGGGCGTGACCATCCCGACACACTGGAACGGCTTCAGATTCCGCCGGAACAGTTCCGGCTGGACCTGACCCTTCCCCCGCTCTCCATGGAGGAAGTCCGAACACTTGTCAGGAAAACCTTTCGCCGCCCACTCTCCTCCGCGCAGCTGGACACACTGTACCGGATGACCCAGGGAGTCCCCCTCTATCTTGAGCAATGGCTGCTGCAGGCGCGTACCGAAGAGCGGCGTCTGGATGAGCTCCTCATGCGGGAAGAACCCCTCTCCGAGAGTGTATGGAACACCGTGATGTCCCGGGTGGACCGGCTACCCCCGCCCACGCAGAACGCGCTGCGCATCGGGAGTGTGGTGGGGACCACCTTCCCTGCAAACATTGTGGAACACGTGACCGGGAAAAGTGCCCCGGGGCTTCTTTTTCCTGCAGAACAGGCGGGACTTGTGGAACGCATTCCGGGTGCTGAGGTGGCTTACGCATACCGGCATCCTTCGGTCCAGGAGGTGATCTACCGTTCCATGCTGGAGAGCGACCGGAAAGAGTTCCACACCCAGGTGGCGGAAGCCATCCTGTCCCTCTATCCAGAAACCCATCCGGGAAGGGAGGAGATGCTGGCCCATCATTTTCTCAGCGCCGAGATCTGGGACCGGGCTTTTCTGCACCTCCGCACCCACGCCGAACAACAGTACCAGCAGGGGCAACTGCGCGAA
>JALUJC010000259.1 GCA_027053375.1 Caldifarciminota bacterium | reverse complement strand
TATCCCGCACCAAAGCTCATCTCCCCATGGGTGAGGGTGGGACCATCTTCCACCACCACCACCCGCTTCCCACGTATCCGATCCCCGTCCTTTACAAAAAGCGGGGATGCCGCCTCGATCACACGGGCGTCGGGGTTGACCTTTTCAATGATTCGACGCACGGTCTGCACCTGTTCAAAAGACGCAGAATCCACCTTGTTGATGACAACCACATCCGCCATTCTGAGGTTCACCTCACCGGGATGATATTTCACACCATGATCGGGGCGGTGAGGATCCGCCACCACAATGAAAAGATCCGGTTTGTAAAAGGGGAAGTCATTGTTTCCACCATCCCACAGGATGATGTCGGCCTCCTGTTCCGCCTGACGAAGGATTTTCTCATAATCCACCCCTGCAAACACCACGAATCCCCGATCCAGGTGAGGCTCGTATTCCTCTCGCTCCTCAATGGTACAGTTGTGTCGATCCAGGTCCGCATAGGAAGAAAACCGCTGAACCTCCTGCTTTCGCAGGTCCCCATACGGCATGGGATGCCGGATCACGGCCACCCGCTTTCCCCGGGCTTTCAACAGATCGGCGATCTTCCGGGTGGTCTGGCTCTTGCCGGAACCGGTGCGTACCGCCCCCACGGCGATCACCGGTTTGCTGGAACGGATCATGGTGTCCCGGGGTCCCAGAAGGAGGAAGCTGGCACCGGCTTTCATGGCCCGACTGGCCAGATGCATCACATGCTCATGCGAAACATCCGAATAGGCAAACACAGCGTAATCCACGCCCTCTTTCTGAATAAGGTCTTCCAGCTCCTCCTCAGGAAAAATGGGAATACCTTCGGGATACTGTTCGCCTGCAAGTTCGGGAGGATACTTCCGTCCTTCAATGTCCGGGATCTGCGTGGCGGTAAAGGCCACAACCTTGAATTCCGGATTGTTCCGGAAAAACACGTTGAAATTATGGAAATCCCGTCCGGCTGCGCCAAGAATGACCACCTTCTTCATCCATTCCGCTCCTTGTTTTGATCGGTTGAACGTGATCGTTCGGGGACCGACGCGGGCGTTCAGCGGAATCCCAGCGCCAGGCCAAACCCCCAGTCGTTGTACCGACCGAAATAAAGCTCAACAAGTGCATTGAGTTTTCGCGTGATCCAGTATCCGAAGCCCAGCGTGAACCGGTACTGCATGCTGGTGTTTCCAACACGACCACCTGGAAGATTGACCGAGGTGTAGTAGGGTCCAAGCGCAAAAGCACCCGTCATCCAGAGGGGACTGGCCGCACCCTCAATGGGAATCTTAAACCCGGACTGGATTCCCAGAAGCAGCTCCAGCTGTACCGCTCCACTCCAGAAGGAGACATCCATCATGGGCACCAGCGCAAGATCAAAGGGAATCTCCGGTTCGCGCTGATGCAGCAACAGGGCCAGTCCTCCCCCGAGGGTCCCAATGGTGGTATTTCGGGGGAAAAGCACACCCCCGTGGAAGAAGTAACGGGAACGGAGGGTGTTTCCACCGCTCAGGCCACCGTAAATTCCAAGGTAGTCAGTGAACAGAATCCCCACATGACCGGAACCCATCCCATCAAAAGGAACCAGGAGATGGGTGGGCAATGCCTGCGCCTGAAGGATCGTTCCCGAGAGTATGCCGATCCAGAAAAGGCGAACACGCATCAGAGGACCCTCCGTTCTTCAATGGGAACGGGCTGCCGGGTGTACAGAAAACGCTTGATTTTTCGTGTGGTGGTCTTCTCAAACTCCTCCTGACGGATGCTGAAGGTCCGGGGGCGCTTGTACGATGCAAGCTGGGGGAGGTATGCTTTCAGGCTATCCCGGATCACAGCTTCCACATCCTCTTCCGTGGGATTCTGGACACCCTTCTCACGGAAATAGAGATCCACATTTTCGTAGTTGGGATAGATGATCACGTGAACCTGCTCGTCTCCCTCCGGTGTACGGATTCCCAGGGCCAGAATCTCTTCCACCATGGGGGACTGAGAAAGCACATTCTCAATCTCCTCGGGATAGATGTTCTTTCCTCCCTTGGTCACAATCACCGACTTTTTCCGTCCTGTAATGACCAGATAGCCATCGGGGTCCAGATAGCCCAGGTCCCCCGTATAAAACCACCCTTCTTCATCCAGCACCTCACGGGTGGCCTCCTCGTTTTTGAAGTAGCCCTTCATGATGTTGGGTCCCCGGGCAACGATCTCTCCCACACCCTCCTCGTCGGGCTGGAAAATCTTGATTTCCACGGAAGGAAGAGGCAACCCCACCGAGTGATGTTTGGGCCGCTCGGGCGGGTTGACCGTCAGAACCGGGGAGGTTTCCGAAAGACCATAGCCCTGGATCAGCGGAAATCCCATGATTTTCAGGGCCTCCCCCACCCAGGGCGGAAGCGCCGCTCCTCCCGAGACGATCAACTTCAGCCGATCCAGCCCCAGCTTGGCACGAACGGGTTTGAAAAGGGTCGCTCCCAGTTTGCCACCGGTCAGTTTGGACAGATTCCAGAGCACCTGGAACATGGCCCGCCGGGGCGCCGGTGCCCGT
>JALUJC010000258.1 GCA_027053375.1 Caldifarciminota bacterium | reverse complement strand
GAGCAACGCGATCTCATGCAGCAACTGCGTGGCTTCCCGTCCTCAAGTCTTCGCAGGACCCGGGAAAAAGTTTCACGACGCAGGTTGATCATGCTGGCCATATCCCGCAACGAAAGGAACCGGGGGAGAACCCAGCGGTCGCCATCCCGATGCCCCAGTTTCTCTGCCAGGGTACGCAGGAGCTGCAGCACACGACGATCCGCCCTGAGCAACGCGATCTCATGCAGCAACTGCGTGGCTTCCCTCAAACGGGAAACTTCCATCTCGGTAAGGTTCCACAAAAGATGATTGTCCCGCCGAAGTGCATACTGAAAAGTTGGCATGGGAACCACCAGAAAACGGCTCTCCGTCAGGGTGTAAACGGTGGCCGACCGGGTTCCGGGACCAAACATGGCCATCTCACCAATCACCTCACCCGGCGTACGAACCGCCAGGATGAGCTCTTCACCAAGATGTTCCCGGGTGACCTTCACATACCCTTCCAGCACAAAAAAGATCTGGAATCCCGTATCGTTCACCAGCAGAAGCGTGGCACGACGGGGAACGGTGATCTCTCTCCCCTCACGCACAATGCTCTCCAGGGTCTCCCGGGCGACACCTGAGAACAGTTTAAAGCCCGCCAGCTCTGCCAGCACGTCCGACATGGGTCACTGCCCGGATTTCTGTGCAGGTTTGATAACACGTTTCACACTGTCCCGCTCAACTTTCACCACCACATCCTGCGCAATTCTCAACGACACCACTTCCTGCTCCACGCGGGTAATCAGGCCAATCAGTCCGCCCACCGTGACCACCCGGTCGCCCTTCTTCAGGGCCGCCAGCATCTCTTTACGCTTCTTTTCCGCACGGCTCTGCGGCAGGATCACAAGCACATAAAAGATGGCCAGGATGATCAGAAAAGGCAACAAACTCACCAGCAACCCCGGCTGCTGTGCTTCTCCAGCGGTTTGTGCCATCAGCGCCATCCATAGATTCATGGGTTCTGCTCCTTGTTTGTGCGTTAGAATTCCGGACCCAGCGAGAACTGGGTAAACCAGGGCCCGGTCCAGCCCTGTTGAAGATCAAAGGGACGTACCAGATCCACTTTCAACAATGTGAATCCCAGATCCCATCGAAAACCGAGACCGGTGGAGAGATGCAGATCCCGGGACAGAGAGAGGGTCCCCCACTGATCTGCCACGACACCGGCGTCCAGGAACAGCGCACCCCGAATATTTCCAAGAGAAATGGGTGGGACGGCCAGCTGAAGGTGATCAATCAGTGGAAAGCGTAGCTCAAGGTTGCTGAAACCCACCCAGTTCCCTGCAAACTGGAAGTAGTCGTATCCACGGAGACTTTCCGGACCCCCGATCCACCCGGGAAGGGCGTCCCGCCCGCTGTTGATTTCCGCATACCCACGCCAGGCAAAAAGCGAGCGTGGTGAGAGTTTCTGATACCATCGGAGATCCGCCAGAAGGGTTCGGTAACTTCGATACCGTGAACTGGATGGTTCCAGCAGGGGAAGGGCCGTTTCCACATACAGCAACCGCGCCCGAGAACCGTTCTGGGGTCCAAGGGTGTAATAGCTGTACCGAACGTTGTCCCAGACCAGTGAGGCAGCAAACGCCACATCCCAGTAATCTTCCTGTCCCGCAACAACATAGGCCTCCTGAACCAGCCCCAGCACGGGATTCTCCTGGAACACCCGCCGGAGGGTGTAATAGGTGGGCCACTCGTACCCCACGCCCAGCTCCGCACGCAGAAACCGCGTGAAAGGATAACGAAGCATGAACTGGAGAACCCGTTCACGGCTGTAAAGATAAAGGGAATCAGGTCGTAACACAGAGAAGTTCGGAAACTGGGCATAGATCACCTCATAATCGGTCCGGTGCGGCAAGTACAGGTAATCCAGGATCAGATCCGCATCCTTCAGGGGCTGGAGGAATGAATAGTAGGCCTGTCCCACAAAGGTCAACCGATGATTTCCCAGCAAATCGGACATCTGAAGCGCAAGATAGCCTGCCGCACCCAGGTAGGGGGTATAAATGGCGGTCCCCTGGATCCAGTCCAGCCCGATATGCGCCAGCGGGATATAGGGTGCGGTGGAGTCAAAGGGGACCATCTTCACCGTGTCAGGGGGCGTCGTAACCAGGGGTTGCGGCTGGAAAGACAGGGAATCCGGCAACCACAGAAACACATCATATCCACCCTGGTAGAGGGCAGAAAAAGCAAATCGCTGAAAATTCCGGGTCACACTGACTTCCCGGAGTCCGCTCCAGAAACGCATCACCTCCGCCCAGGTGTCCGTTTGAGGAAAAACCTTCATCAACCTGGAAACCTGTTCGCCACCAGGCGTCCAGACCACATACACCCCGTCGGTATCCGGCAGGGGCGAGGAAATCTGTCCCAGTGGAGGCGTGAGAAGTTCCCGCTCTCCAGTCTCCAGGTTGATACGGGCAAGCCGGTAGGATCCATACACCATGGTGGAATCTTCCTGAACCCGTGCATCGTCGGTCACAAAATAGAGATAGGTGCCTGTGGGATCGCATCGGGGATCCCGGTCGTCCGCGCGATCGCGGGTCAGCCACTCCCAGATCTGGGTTCTCAGATCGAAGACAAGCAGGTCAGACTGCCCGTTATGCAACCCAACAAGATAGATCCGGCGATGCACTGGATCCCAGGTAGGCGTGGCAAGTCCTTCAGCAAGGGGAGAAGCAAAGGTTCTGCGTTTCCCCGTATGAATATCCACGATATGCAATAGATCTCCATTCTGAGACTGGGAAACAAACGCCAGCTGGGCCCCATCCGGAGAGAAGGCAAGGGATGGACGGAGCAGATGCAGGTTTTCAAGATCAGGGGTTCGCTCTCCGGAGACCAGTTTCCGTATGGGGCGCCCGTCAATCCCTGAAAGAAGCACGATGTCTGTGTTGCCGTTTCGGTCCGTGACCACCGCCAGATAGTCTCCGTCGGGTGTCAGGGCAGGACCCACATTGAGAAATCCCTCGGTTTTACGATGATCGGTCATCCGACGGAATGCGGGCGGCTCGGGGAATGTGGCACCTTTCACCCTGGAAAGAAAACGTTTTTTTGTCGCAAACAGAAAGTCCTCATTGAATTTTTCCAGGGAAACGCCAAAGGCTTTTTTGAAGGCACGCCCGATGTTTTTCTGAAACTTGAGTTCATAGAAAAGAGAAAGGAGGCGTTCCCGTCCATAGGTGTCCTCAATATACCGGTAGATGGCCTGTCCTTCCTTATACACCACATACCCGGCCGCATAATTGAGCACAGGGATTGGATAGAGCTGTCCGTGAAACACCTGATCCCGAAGAAAAGCCTCCGCATCGGAAGACCACCCCTGTGAGAGATATTCCGCCATCCCTTCCACCACCCAGAGGGGGAGCTGGAGCGAGAGGATGGACTGAAAGTCCCGGACCCCTTTCCACAGGACCCTGTACTGGAAAGCATGGACCAGTTCATGCCTCAATACATGCCGGAATTCCGCCCAGGAGCCGGAATAGGGAATCACCATTCGGGATCGAAAGAGTTCGGTGAAGCCACCCACACCTTCTTCCAGAAGATCCAGGGTGACATTGGTCTCCTGGAAATCCTTGGGTGTGTTGTAGAGAATGACAGGAATGGGCTCCTTGAGGGTCAGATGAAAAATAGGCTCATATTCCTTCACCGCCTCTTCCAGCACTGCACCTGCGAACCGTGCAAGAAATTCCCCACCCTCATAGGCATAAATGGAGAAATGGGTCGTCTGGTAAAGCTTGAAATGATAAGGACGATGCTGAATCTTGTTTTTCCCAAACGCATGAAGAACTGCCGGGGAGAGAAAAACCCAACCCAGCAACACCCACAACCATCGACGAAAAACGATCACTTCACACCTGATGTCCAGGCCTCAGTCATAAAAGGCCTGATCGGGAATAATAAAATCAAGCGGATTCAGGGGTTTTCCGTTCAAACGTACCTCGTAATGCACGTGGGGACCGGTGGATTTCCCTGTGGAGCCCACCAGAGCAATGACATCTCCACGCTTTACACGCTGGCCGGGACGCACGAACACCCGGGAGTTGTGGCCATAACGCGTGGTTAGACCCTTTCCGTGTCGCACTTCCACCATGAGACCGTAGCCCGGATCCCGCTTCACCCGGACCACCACCCCATCGGCCGTAACCCGCACAGGGGTTCCAAAGGGGGCTGAGATATCCACACCTTCGTGCAACTTCCGCCTTCCCGTAAAGGGATCACGCCGGTATCCGAATGTGGAGGAGAGATATCCTTTTACCGGGACAATGGAGGGGGTAAGGGCAAGGTCCAGGCGTTTCTTTTCCACTTTTTCTTTGAGATAGGCATAACTCTGCAGTTCCTGTGAGGCAAGCTTCTCGAGACGCGCCAGCCGCTTTTCAGCCACCCACACATCCAGAGGAACCTCTGGATCCTTGGTTTCTTCTACTGTGCCTCCGATCCCGAGAATGGCGGGGTCAAGGGTGGGGTAGTTCTCTCCCAGCACTGTACGCAGGGCCAGATCACGCTGATACAGACTGTCCAGTTTCCGGTCCAGTGTTTCCATGGATGCCAGAAGCTGCTCAATTTTGTCCCGCAATACCGTGTTTTCCCTGGAGAGTTTCTCGTGAGAAAATTTCAGGTACCCCGTATAGGCCAGGGCCAGCCAGCCGCTGATGGACAGTACAAACAGCACCCCCCCCAGAACCACCAGTCTACGGATTCCGGCAGCGCTCAGGTACCACTCCTGCCCCTGCTTCCCATCCGCCGGAACCCACTTCAGATAGCCGCCCTTCATGACGATGCTCCCGGTTCTTCCCCTTCGGCGGTGATGCCCCCACGAGCCATCACCGACTGGGAGACATAGATGGGCGTTCCCGTTCGGACTGCGAGTGCGATCGAATCAGAAGGACGGGCGTCCACGCTGACCACCCGGGGTGGATCGCCATCCCGATGAAGCACAAGCCGCGCGTAGAATGTGTTATCCTTCAGGTCATTGATGACCACCATGGAAAGATCGGTGTCCAGACCCAGCAGAAGTGAACGCATCAAATCATGGGTGAGCGGCCGGGGAGGGCGCTGCCCCTCAAGGACCAGCGCAATGGAAAGCGCCTCACTCTGGCCAATCCAGATGGGCAGCAGCCGATTCCCCTCACGCTCCCGGAGGATCAGGACCGGGCTCTGCGCTGACTCATCCAGCACCAGCCGGTCCAGTTCCACCGGAATTAACCGCTCATCCACACGTGTCATGCTTCTTCCGTTTCTTCCTGTGCTTCCACATCCTCCCCTTCCGTCGGGGTTTCCTGATTTTCTCCGGTTTCGGGAGCAGGTTCTGCGGGGGGTTCTCCCGCAGATGTCACCACCGGTTCTTCCTGTGGGCTGGCTTCTGGTTCCACCTTTACCGTGATGGTGGCAAACACCCCTTCCATCAAACGCACCTGCACAGGAAACTCCCCGGCCATACGCAGGGTCGAACCCAGCCGGATTTGCTTCCGCTCCACCTCAAACCCCATTTCCTGAAGGGCGCGTGCAATATCCCCGGCGCCAATGGAACCATAGGCTTTTCCACCTTCACCTATCTTCAGCGTAAAGGAGACCACAGTTCCCTCAAGCCTGTCCGCCACCGCCCGTGCCTGTTCCTGCGCACGTTCAATCTTGCGCCGTTTCTGCTCCTGCTCCACCTTCCATGCCTTCAGCACCGAGGGCGTCGCCTTTTTTGCCAGTCCTCTGGGAATAAGGAAGTTGCGTGCATACCCGTCCCTGACCCGAACCACCTCACCACGAAATCCCAGTCCTTCCACGTCTTCCAGCAGCAGCACTTCCATCGCCTTATCCTCCCCTCACCTCAGATGGTGTAGACTTCCACATACGGCAACAGGGCCATCTGCCGGGCCCGTTTAATGGCACGGGAGAGCTGTCGCTGATGATAAGCACAGGTGCCCGTCTGACGACGGGGCAGGATCTTCCCACGGGTGGAAAGATACTTTTTCAGCCGATCCACATCTTTGTAATCCACCACATCAATGCCCTCACGGCAAAATTCACATCCATACCGACGACGGAACTTCCTTGCCATTCTTCTTCTCCCCCTTTCACTCAAAAGGGTAAATCCTCACCAGGTTCTTCTTCGTCAAAAGCTGCAAACTCATCCACCGCCTCGCTCGGCGCAACCCGATCCAGGAACTGAACACTCCGGGCTATCACCTCCACCGCCGAGCGCTTCACCCCTTCCTGTGTCTCCCAGCTCCGGGAACGCAGGTAACCCTGCACCACCACGGCCGCCCCTTTGCGTCCACGATCATTGACACGCTCCGCCAGGTCCCGCCAGGCGGTTACATCAATAAACAGGGTTTCACGCTGCCATTGACCGGATGCATCACGATAGGGGCGATCCGAAGCGATCCGAAAGCGGACCACCGGTGCGCCTGCAGGGGTATAGCGAAGCTCCGGGTCCTGCGTCAGGCGTCCGGAGAGAATCACCACATTCAGATTGGGCAATCGCAGGTCTGCCATTATTCGTCCCTCCGGACCACCATATAGCGAAGCAGCCCCTGCGTCATCCGCATCTCCCAGCGGATGTCCACGGGCGTGCTGGGGGGTGCCTGGAAGTGAAAGAGGAGATAATATCCTTCCCGTTTCTTTTTAATGGGATAGGCCATCTTCCGACGACCCCACTCCTTGATCTCCTCCACGGTGGCCCCGTGCTTTTCCAGGAGACCCTTGATCCGTTCGACGAGATTCTCACGATCCGGATTCGCAAGATCCGGATCCAGAATCGTCATCATTTCATAGGGCCGGACTTCTTCCATCTCTTCTAACCTCCGTTGTTCCCTGGACCCGGAAATCATGGATTTCCGGGGGCCCCTTCTGAATTCCCTGTTCTGCTTGCTATCAAGGATACACACCCCGCGGCAACCTGTCAAGGACGGCCCGCACGGGCCACCTCGTTCGTCACGCGGGGAAGAACTTCATCCACCAGGGCAGGACCATAATGGGCAAGGCTGTCATGGGGCAACACCACCACAGGAACATCAAGTTTCAGACGATCATGGAGCATGCGTATCCAGTGTCTTTTGTCCTGTTTGCGGGTTTTACGGGGTTCGTAAAGCACAAGTTCTGGCGCGAGAGATCGGGTTTCCTCGTCGCTGGGTGTGAAATATCCCACCGGACGGTCCGCATAGATGTTTGTAAGTCCCAGCCAGCCCAGGGCATCGGTGACATAGCTCATGCGCCCTGCGGACACGGGGCCACCCAGATCCACCTCCCAGTAAACCCGTATCCCCGAAAATCGGCCACGCAAGGACATCAGACGTTGTACCAGTCGGAAAATCACCGCCCTTCCTCGATCCTCAGCGCCCATCAGTACAGCAAGACGGTGCAGGTTGTCCAGGATCCCCCAGAGGGACATGGGAACAGGCAATGCCACCACCGCATAGCCCTTTGCCAGAAGTGACCGTGCCGTTTCCCGCTGAGCTCCCAGGGTGGTCAACACCACATCGGGACGGAGCGCCGCCAGACGGGCTTCATGAACCTTGAGATAGGCCCCCACACGCGGCAACCCCTCCAGTTTCCCCCGGGGACGGAGACAGTAAAGGCTGATCCCCACAAGCCGATCCCCCCGTCCCAGGCGAAACATGATCTCCGTTAAGTCGGGCGCCAGGGACACCACCCGGCGAGGTTCGTCCGGGATCGTGATCTCAACACCCAAAAGTTCATGATAAAAACGCATGGGTTCCTTGGAGATACAGGATACCTGAAGAACCTTTCACACCTTTCTGGCAAGTTTCACCACCGGAGAGAAAAAGACCGGGTCCCACCCACCTTCGGGGGCTTATTCGAGCTGCCGCGCCCATTCCCGGGTCATGCGGTCGGCATGACGAATGGGTTCAGGAAGGCGGTAACGTATTGCGGTGTTCAACACCCAGCGGACAGCCTCCTCCAGGGTGATTCGATGCCCCACCGAGACATAGAGCGGCCGGACCCGTGTTCGCGTTCGAACCACCGCACCCAGCGGCTCATACACCACTTCCCCACGCTGCTCCCCGGGGAAGGCATCTGGAGGCAGCAGGGGAGATTTTGCCACCCCGATGGTGGGATGGTCCACTTCCAGACCAAAATGGGAAGCAAGCCCGAAACGCCGCGGGTGCCACCGACCCTGCCCATCCACCAGAAACAGATCGGGCCACGATTTAAGTTTTTCCACCGCGTCAAGAAGAACCGGGAGCTCTCGAAAGGAAAGAAAACCCGGAACATAGGGAACTTCCACTTTTCGCACCGCCACCACCGTCTCCACCACGTCCAGGTCCGGCC
>JALUJC010000257.1 GCA_027053375.1 Caldifarciminota bacterium | reverse complement strand
GGTGGTGAGCACACCCCGGGGCTTGTGGTACACCACCAGATGGACCTCCCGGGGCAGGTCAACCACCTGTCCATCCACCTCCACCACATCTCCTTCCCGCACCCGGGACCCCAGCGTGGCCGGGTGGCCATTGATCCGAACCCGCCCCTCCCGAATCAGCTGTTCAACCTGTCGCCGGGAGCCCAGCCCGCAACGTGCAAGAAATTTATTGATTCTCATGAATCCACCGCAAAACAAAGCGCGCCACCCGTGCTGGAGAAAGGTCCTCCATACACCGGTGGGTTCCCAGGGGGCATCCTCCCTCTCCGTGAAGAGAACAGGGCCGGCATGCGAGGGGAAGGCCCAGCGTCCACACAGGAGCCACGCCTCTGGGGCGCATGCCCAGGGCAGGATGGGTGGGACCATAGAGCACCACCGCAGGGGTTCCCACGGCGGCAGCGAGATGTGCAGGACCGGAATCCATTCCCACATACAGACGCGCCCTCTGCAAAAGGCCCGCCAGCTCCACCAGGGAAGTCCGACCGAGACCGTTCCACACCCCTCGAGGCCAGACCACTCCCCGAAAGCGCTGTGCGTCCCGGGCATCGCCCACCAGTGCCACCTTTACGGAACGGGACAGGATATCCACCAGTGCCCGGAGATGACGCCCGGGCCAGACCCTGAGTGGACGGGCCGCACCGACCCCCACCACCACCCCACCCTCCGGCGCACCTTCGGGGAAAGGGTACGTGCCCCTGAGTGAAGGAAGGACCGGGGCATCCACGCGGTCCAGCATTCCCAGCAACGCCCGGTCCAGCATCCAGTCATGCTGCATATCCTTCCGCCAGAGTGCAAGACGCCGCATGATGGACCAGCGACGGACACGGAGATGCCTGCGCGCGGGGATGTTTCGAGCGAGCCATCGGGTACGGGGTTTTCCCTGTAAATCCAGCACCAGCGCCCAGGGTTCGGGAGACCGAAGTTCCCGAAGCACCCGCTGGATCTCACGGACTGGAGCGTTTCTCGCAAGGGTCCACACGTGATCCAGACGTGGATCTCTCTCCATCAAAGGTCCGTAGATCGGTTCGGTAAGAAGATGCACCTCATCCACCATGGTTCGGAGAGGGTCCAGCAACACGGTGGACTGGATCAGGTCGCCAAGCGCGTTGAAACGGATCAGAAGAGCCCGGCTTTTATTCACTCTCGCCAGGGAATCGCCACCAGGGTTCCGTGCCCCGCAGGGCAAGAAGTCGGGCGATGTTCTGCCCCAGCTGACGGGCATAGCGAAGCGCCCACAGGTCCTTTTCGGGGGGGCGGGTGGTGGTGTAGGTGAAGGCATAGGGTGGCATCAGCACCCCCATATCGTTCAGGATCAGCATCAGGTCACGAATCACAGCGCTGGCGCCATCCTCCTTTGCAGCCACAGCAAACCCGGCCACCTTCCCATCCAGCAACTTGCCCACGTTCTCCAGCGAGGTTAACCGATCCAGGAAGTTCTTCAGGTGTCCGGGAATCCCGTACCAGTACACCGGTGTACCGATCAGCAACACATCGCTCCATAACACCTTCTGGTGCAGTCCGGCCATGCCATCGGCCAGCTGACCGGACGTGCATCGTCGGGGTTCGCAAAGTGAAGGATCTTCGGAATAGAACCCCTGGCAGGGCTGGATGGGAAGGTCGTGGAGGTACACCCAGGAGACCTGGATCTCAGGCACAGCCTCTTTCAGTGCCTGGACCACATGACGAAGCAGAAGGGTGGATGCACCCTCCTCGCGACGCGGGGAGGCGGCGAGGGCAAGCGCCGTCCAGCCCGATGAAGAGGGTTTACCGCTTTTCCTGGATTCTTGCGGCACGACCGTAGCGGCCCCGCAGGTAATAGAGACGTGCGCGCCGCACCCGTCCCCTGCGAATCACCTCGATTCGCTCCACCACCGGTGCGTGGAGGGGAAAGGTTCGCTCCACCCCCACACCCTGGGAAACCTTGCGGACGGTGAAGGTTTCAGAAAGTCCTCCGCCACGGCGGCGAAGCACCACCCCTTCAAAAACCTGAATCCGCTCCCGGTCCTCCATTTTCTTGGTTTTGGGATTCCAGCGCCGCTCCCGAATTTTCACATGCACCCGCACGGTATCCCCGGGTCCAAAATCGGGAACATCAGACCGCATAAAGGACTGTTCCACCTCACGAATCTTCGCCTGGGACATGCCATCACTCCTTGTTTTCGCGTCTGGGTCGGGCAATCAGGATCTGGAGTATATACGAAAGAGGTTGATCTTTCAAGGGGCAGGCTGTATGATCATAGGCGGAAACCCGTGGGGGCGACTGGACTCGACGGGGGTCAGAGGATGTACGGAGGAGCGTGCCGAGGTGCCGTCAACCTCGTAAAACAGGCGGCAAGCAACAACTGCCAACACCAACTACGCTCTGGCTGCCTGATCATTGAGCAGCCCGTCCTCCTCCGTGGCGCCTCAGCGCGGAGGATGGACGTCATAGCCTGAGGCTCGCTCCTTCCGTACGCCCGCAGCGGAGGGAGGACGCTCCGCGGGCACCTGACGCACGATGCCGGGCCACCGGGGCGTGCGTCAGGTGCCCGCGGAGCGTCCTCCCTC
>JALUJC010000256.1 GCA_027053375.1 Caldifarciminota bacterium | reverse complement strand
GATTCTGGAACACCCGCTGGTAGGCCACACCGGTGGAAGCCAGCACCGCACCCACCCAGAGTCCGTTCAGCACTCTCGGAATCCGGAGCAACCAGAGGGTGGAAGAAGTTGCGGGCTCGGGAAGGAAAAGCGAAAGGATGAGGACCCCTGCGAAGGCCATAAACAGCAGGGTGTACACCCTTTGGTGTCTCATGGATGTCGGAGCGGCTCCATCAGGAGGAGCACGATGGGAGCGAGATATCTGGAGAGCATGGAAAAGAATTCCACGTCGCGTTCCGTAAAGGTCTCCGGCTGCGTGTTTTCCACTGCAAGAACCCCCACCAGACGGTCCCGGTGAACCAGGGGAACAGCAAGCGCGGATCCCATGGGTCGTCCCGCCGGTGGGATATAGCGTGGGTCGTCCATGGTGCGGTTCAACAGCACAGGACGCTTGGTACGTGCAGCTTCTCCCACAATCCCCTGTCCCAGCGGCACCTCCTGACCCAGAACCTCCCGGGGAAATCCCCAGGCAGCCAGGACTTTCATCCCCTCCCGGGTGCTGGCCAGAAGGAAGAAACTCTCGTGTCGGGTCATCCGTGCAAGAATTTCCAGCACGGTGGCCGCAAAGCTTTCTGCGTCTTCCACGTGTTCCAGCTGGGCTCCGATCTCATACAATACCAGCATTTCCTGATAGGAACGGGCAAAGGAGGATGCCGGTGTGGGAGACTGGGTATGGCGCGTTCGCTCCTGCTGGAATACCGATTCAGCCACTGAACGGACATCGGGAGGAAGGGAGGAGGACGTTTGAGGGAACCCTCCTTCGTAGTATTGATGAACGGCATGGAGAATCTGGGCTTCCAGGGAAACCGGCTGTCCTTCCAGGGCCTGTATGACCCAGCGGCGCCAGGGATCGAGCCCTGGAAGACGATCAATAATGGTTCGGGACAGGGCTCGGGCGTCTTCCAGCACGGCCTGTTCGGTGGGACTTAAGGGAGTGCCGTACTGTTGTTTGATGACCAGCAGATCCGGGACCAGCATATGGTGCAACGTGAGCAGATAGGATGCCGCCTGAAGTTCAAAACGACGTTCCGGAGAAAGGCCCAGTTTGTCGGCCATCTCCCCGACCACCCGGGAAACTGGAGGGAGATCCGCATACTGCAGGGGATGCAGGGTTTCCAGCAACTGGAAGAACAACTCCAGCAGTGCGCGTTCTCGCCGCTCCCTGTCCCGGTGTTCAATCAACAGGGCAAGCTGGTCTCCAAGCCGCATGAGCAGGTTTCGCTGCTCCGGGGAAAACTCACGCCGGTTTCTTGCATGGAAGGCAACGTACCCGTGGATCTGTTCCTCACGGGTGGTGGCACGGAGAGGCACCACGAAGACGGACCGGATGCCCATCTCCACCATCCCGGGGAAGAATTTCCGGAAGATCTCGGACTCCCGCACATCCGGGAAATACATCCCTTCCTTCAACAGATCCGGAATAAGGTGCATCAGGGGTCCTGCGGGGACTTGCCGATGGCTTTCCAGATAGGAAGTCGGGAGTCCATGGCTTGCCACAATTTCCACCTGATCCTCCCGGATTAACCGGAGAACAGCGCTGTCCATCAACAGGCTTTCCACCGTGACCCGCAGGACATCATTCAGAATGTCCTCCAGGGATTCCCCGGCCCAGAACCGGAGGGTTGCCTGCTGGAGAATGGCCGCCTGTGCCACCTGGAGGGCGCCCTGTTTGCGAATTCGATCCACATACTGGAAAAACGCCGGTGTGGTATACCCCATCCGGGGCTGGTCAGAAAGTACCTGAATGGCCACATGGACCAGATCCGGATCAAACTGGGTCCCCGCAAGGGCTTCCAGTCTTCGCAGGGCTTCATCGTGGGACAGGGGGCGTTTGTAGGGGCGTTCGGTAATCATGGCGTCATAGGTGTCGCAGATGCCGATGATCTGGGATTCCACGGGGATTTCCTTCCCCCGAAGTCCCAGGGGATACCCGCTCCCGTCCCAGCGTTCATGGTGAAAGCGGATCCAGCGTGCAATATCCCGAAAAGAATCCATCACGTGAAGCACGTGGTATCCAAGTTCTACATGGGCTTCCAGAATCTCCCGTTCTTCCTTTTCCAGCCGGGTGGGTTTGAGCAGGAGCATGTCCGGAATACCCACCTTCCCGATGTCGTGGAGCAGCGCAGCAAAGCGGAGTTTTTCCAGGTGTTCACTGGTGAAACCCATGGCCTGGCCAATGCGGACCGCATTGCGCGCCACCCGTTCAGAGTGTCCTCGGGTATAGGGATCGCGCATCTCTTCGATGGCCACCATACTGAGCACAGCATCGTTGCTCAGGCTCCGGAGAAGCCGCACCCACCGGCGGCGATCCAGCGCCAGACGGAGGAGCCCCTCCCATGTGTGGAGCAGGAGGTGTGCTTCTTCACGCAGGGGCCTGCGTCCCAGGACCACCAGCCCCCCCAGAAGAATCCCTTCCTTGTTACGGAAGGGGAAGACGTGCCCCTCAGGAAGTCCACCCAGACGGAGCAGGGGAAGGCTGGAAGAGAGCGGTTGTGCGCGTTCCCAGAGCGGCCTCCGATGACACAGATCCTGGATCAGGTCTTCGCTGGGCGGAAC
>JALUJC010000255.1 GCA_027053375.1 Caldifarciminota bacterium | reverse complement strand
GTCGGATTTCTCTCCCCCATGATGCGTGCCCCCTGTCGGGAAGCCATGGAACGTCCCTGTCCAGAATGCCCTCGCTGATCAGGAGAAGTCTTCGTTTTCCTGACGAGGGGGAACCTGATGCATGGCGTACTCTGCCAGGGCGGTGATGGTGAGGGAGGGATTGACGCCTGGATTGGCAGGGATGACGGATCCGTCGGTGATCCAGAAGCGAGGAAGGGTGCACAGCCGGAGCCGCGCATCCACCACGCTCCCGATCACGGCACCCCCCAGGAGATGTGCCGTCGTGGGGATACCGAAAAGGGTTTCTGTAAACAGCACCTGCGGTTCACCATCTACAATCCGGGCGTAGGCACGGGCCAGACGATGCGCTTCCGGAAGAAAGGCAGTGGGGGGAGATCCGGACGAAACCTCTGTCCGCAGCCCCCAGCGTCCCGGGCGAAAACGCAACGTGCCCTCCTCCGTTCGCATATACAGAAGAATCGCCATGCGCCGCCCCCAGTCCCGGGGAATCCAGGATCGCAGAAATCGGAGGGGACGACGGACAGGATCAAGCAGCATTCGCAGAATCCGACCCCCGATATGGGAGCCCTGCACCGCGGGTGCGCCCAGCAGTCTCCAGAACCCGGAACCGGGAGAATAGCGAACCACTTCCAGACTCCGATCGGCGCCCAGCCGAAGGATGGATCCAATGGCCACACCTTCGGAAAGATCCAGCGAACGAAAGGTGAGGATTCCGATCAGGCTTTCAGAGTTGGTGCGGACATCCTCACCGACGTTGTCCGGTAGGCGTAATCCTTTCCTCTGTGAGGCGAAAAGAAGCTGTACCGTGCCCTGGACCCCTGCCGCCAGCACCACCCCCCGCGCCCGCAGCACACCGGTACGGTTTCCCCTTCTCCAGTGAATCACGTATCCCGGCACAGGGGTGCCGGGGAGGGATTCAATCCACCGAACGTGGGTTTCTGGTTGAATCAGTACCCCGAGACGGCGCGCAAGATGAAGGTAGTTGGTATCCAGTGTGTTTTTAGAACCATACCGACACCCCAGCATGCATCCCCCGCAGAATCGGCATCCCGTTTTGCCGGGTCCTTCGCCTTCAAAATAAGGATCGGGAACCCGCTCCTCCGGTGTCCCGAAATACACGCCCACCTGTGTGGGGCGAAACGCTTCGGGCATCCCGAGTTCCCTTGCCAGCTGTTCCAGCGCAAGATCGGCAGCACCGGGATAAGGCGTGGGGGCGGCCCCGAGCATACGTTCTGCGCGGGCATAGAAGGGATTCAGTTCTTCAAGTGTGTAGGGAGTCCGGGCGAAGAACGGTGCCCCCGGGCGCTCCAGCACACCGGCGTACACCAGGGACCCACCCCCCACGCCCACGCCGGAAAGTGCCGTGATGTGGCGATAGAAGCGCATGTGAAAGGGTCCGCGCCATCCCAGAGCGGGGACCCAGAGCCATCGGTGCAGCTGCCAGTTGGTGCGAGGGAAATCTTCCGGGCGGAAGTGCCTTCCTTTTTCCAGCACCACCACCCGGTATCCTTTCTCCGCGAGGCGCAGTGCCGCCACCGCACCACCGAATCCTGAGCCAATGACGGCAAAATCGGTGTCCAGGGTGGGCATGCACCAATCCTATGGATGTCGGCGGGAATTGTCCAACAGAAACAGAAGAACGAAAAGATAGATGCGTGATGGACGGTCTCCTTGCCGGTGCTGTCTTCAATCCGTTCCGGCTCCCGTGAGTGTGCGCAATACCTCCAGGTAGCGTTCAAGAGATGCGATGCCTTCGGGAGTGAGCCGCACCAGCGTGCGGGGCTTTTTCCCCACAAACGTTTTTTCAATGGAAACGTACCCTGCTTTTTCCAGTCGGGTGAGATGGACCGAAAGATTCCCGCGGGAGAGACCTGTGGTGTTTACCAGGAAAGGGAAATCCGCCTCCTCAACGCCCAGGAGGGTCATCAGGATGGCCAGCCGGGAAGGTTCATGGATCAGCCGATCCAGACGGGTGAGACGGCGAATGGCTTCTTTATCCATGGGATTGCCCCCTTTCTGCCGGGTGGGAAAGGGTACGGTACAGGCGGGGAATTCCAGAACCAAGAAACAGGAGACCGAGGATGCCCAGCACAAGATGGACCATCCATTCCACCGGTAATCCCTGAAGACCCAGCACGAAGGCGACTCCTCCTCCGAGAAGTCCAATCCACAGAAAACGCGGAAGCCGGGCGTACCGGTAAAGGGAGACCATCAGAAACAACACAAAGGAACCCATCCCCGTACCCACAGCAGGAGGAGAGCCGATAGAGACAGCCAGAAACATGCCGGAGGTTGCCGCGAGAATCAGCAGCACGGTGGGGAGATCCACCCAGCGGCGAGGACGGCTGTATCCGGTGCGTGGCCAGCTCCAGCGTGCTTTGGCCTGCAGGATCAATCGCTTCATGCCCAGAATCAGCGAGAAGAGAAGAAGAATCCACACGACGTTCAACCAGGTGAAGCGGGAGGGTGGAGCCTGTGCTCGCAGGAGTCCCACCCCACTGAGCAGGAGGAGACCGATCCCCGAGAGGGTTTCCGGGATCCCATCCTCCCACCAGGCGGCACGGGCCCTGTAGAG
>JALUJC010000254.1 GCA_027053375.1 Caldifarciminota bacterium | reverse complement strand
AGAGGTGGGGCGGGTGAAAAACGATAGGCAACGGGCTGGATCCATCGGTAAAAGGAAAACGGGCGTTCCACGTCCAGCGAGGTTCCTTCCACACGGGCGATCCAGTACCGCACCTGGTCCTGCAGGAATCCAGGTTCGCTCCTCATCCAGGCCAGCCGGAGCCACCGCAGGCCCATTGTGGTATCCCCGCGTGTGATCAGGGCCAGTCCCGCCCAGAACGGGACGTCCGGAATCCAGTCTCTCCCCGTGATCTGTCGCCCCACCCAGGCACGCTCCCGCCGGTAGAGGGGTGTGTCCAGCTGCAAAAGCCATTCCCCGAGAAGATGGGCGGCTTCCTCCTGTTGACGGCGGGTTCCGCGGGAGAGTACACGGAGCAGGAAGGCATGAAAATCCCGGGGATCCTTAAGACGATAAGCGGCCACAAGGTTGCGGAAAAGCCAGCGTGCGTCAGGGTTGCGGTAGAAGAGCGCCGGGTACCGGTGATAAAGGTTCAGCTGATCCCGGTATCGTCGAAGTTTGTAGAGGGCATCCAGGCGGTACCACCAGAGACGTGTGGTCCGCAGACTCCGGGTCCAGTGAAGCACCTCACGGTACTGCCCCCGGGACATCGCCAGCACCGCCCGCTCTTCGCGTCCCAGGGGGATCCGGCGGGCGATGATCCGGGAGAGCGGATGACCGGGATGGTCCAGGAGCAGTTTTCGCCAGATCTGATTTCTGTGGCGTGAAGAAAGAAGCCCCCGCACATATCGGGCGCGCAGTGGGCTGATCTTCTGGAGTTCTGGAAGAATTCTGTGAAGACGAAATGTGTCCTCGTGTGCAATCAGCGTATCGGCCCAGATCCGGAGAAACCGGGACCGGAACGGTGGAAGCAGTGTGGAATAAAGGGTTTCCACCTGGTCCTGGTCATTCTTTTCAAGGTGTGCCTGGGCACGGCGATAGCGGATCCACGCCCCCAGTTCCGGGTGGTTCTTTTCCAGGGCTTCCATCAGGGGAATCAGCGTAAACAGGGAGTCTCGATGGGCCTGGGTTTCCATCCAGAGAACAGAATCCAGGAGAGTCCGGGGAGGACTGAGGCTCAGCAAACGATGGAGATGATCCCAGGCGTTCAGGTGGTACAGCGATAGAAACAGCAGGGTTCTTGCGGAATCGCTGGTTGCATAGGCAGGCAGGGCCTTCCAGGCAGTTTCTTCGAAAAGACGTGCCTTGAAGGAGGGGGAAGAGGGGAACGTCCCCCCCATAAAGGCGGCCAGGATCAGTGGGGTGACCATGACCACCTCCGCAGTTCTGCGGTGAACTCGCTGGTCGGGCTGACCCAGTGCACGCGTCGGGGAACCCAGCCATCCGGGCCTTCCAGACGATCCAGAATGCGGAGGGTGCCTTCCCGGGTTTTCACGGACACAAGATCTCCCCTGGAGGAGAACTGGAGGAGAAGGATATCTGGCGGAAGTTTGATCCATGCTTCCACGCCACCCGCAACGGAACGGATCGATTCAGGTTGAAGTGCAGAGGGCAGGGGGTGCTGGGGGGACCCTCCCGGGAGAAAAGCGGACCAGGGGTGTTTCCCCTGCCGGGAGAGACCCATCCATCCTCGAACCAGCCATCGGATTGTATCGGGATCCCACCGAACATGGAATCGTACCTTCCACGTCTGGTTTCCTGTCCGCACGTACCCCGCCCCCTCCCCGCGGAAGTGGGAGGGAAATACAATCCTCTGGCGGAGGGAAGCCCATGGAGGCACCGTCTGGCGCGCCCTTCGGGGCGCACAGCGGACGCCCAGTCCCAGGAGCAGGCCCGCCAGAACCAGCCTCTTCACGCCAGGGCCTCCAGCAGATCCTGCACCAGATCCTCTGGATCCTCAATTCCCACCGAGAGCCGCAAAAGGGTTTCGGTCACGCCCCGGTTCTCTCGATCTTCTCGGGGACGGTAGGCGTGGGTCATGCGTGCAGGATGGTTGATCAGGGACTCCACACCCCCGAAACTCTCCGCCAGCTGAAAGATTTTCAGGCGCTGGAGGAACGTGACCACGGTCTCAAAGTCTCCCTGAAGGTCCACACTGACCATCCCCCCTGTGTCCCGCATCTGACGCTGCGCCACAGGAGAGGTATCCGTATAGTACACCCGCCGTATACGGGGATGATCCCGAAGGGCTTCCACCACTTTCCGGGCGTTTTCACTGTGGGCTTTCATCCGAAGGTGGAGGGTTCGCAGCCCCCGGAGGATCAGAAAGGCATCCATGGGGGAGGGGACAGCGCCCACAGCGTTCTGGAGATACTTCAGACGTTCGTACAGGGTTGCATCCCGTGTCACGATGGCGCCCCCCACCACGTCACTGTGTCCAGAGAGATATTTGGTGGTGCTGTACACCGAAAAGTCGGCGCCTTCGTCCAGAGGTTGCTGGAGTGCCGGGGTGGCGAAGGTATTGTCTACAGCAAGCCATGCGCCGGACCGGTGGGCCAGTTCTGCAACACGGGCGATGTCAATCACCTTCAGCAGGGGATTGGTGGGGGTTTCCACCCACACCAGACGCGTGTCCGGGGGGAGGGGAGAGAAGGCGTCTTCTGAGGAAAAGTCCCGGTATTCCACCCGGATCCCCAGCGGTGCGAACACCTGGTCCAGCATGCGTCGTGTCCCTGCGTAAACATCTTCCTCGCACACCACCCGATCTCCTTTTTTCAGGAGGTGCAGGAGGGTATCCATGGCGGCCAGTCCGCTGGCGAAGGTGAGCGCTTTCCCCTCCTCCAGCGCTCCCAGGGCCTCTTCCAGCGCCCACCGGGTGGGGTTTCCGGTCCGGGAGTATTCTGTTCCTCCAAGGGGCTCTCCCGGACGGATCTGGCGGAAGGTGCTGGCATAATAGATGGGCGGGTGAACCGCACCATAGGGGTCCGTTTTGGGAATTCCTGCCTGAACCGCACGGGTGGCAAAGGAAGGGATACTATGCTTCTTCGAGGTCATAACCACGCTCCTTGAGCCATTCCGGGTTATACACTTTGGAAAGATACCGCTCTCCACGGTCCGGGAGGATCATCACCACACGTTGCAGCTCGGGGTGATTCTCCAGATAGCGAAGGGTGCCTGCCAGTACTGCCCCGGAAGAGCCTCCTGCAAAGATCCCTTCTTTCCGGGCAAGCAGGTGGGTATACCGAAACGCCTCTTCATCGGTCACCGTGACGGCGTCATCCACCACGGACAGGTCCATGGTTTCCGGGAAGAAGTCCTCGCCGATTCCCTCCACGTCATAGGGGTGAGGTGTGATGGTGCGTCCTTCCCGCACGTAGGGCGCATAGACGGAGCCTTCCGGGTCAATGCCGATAATCCGAATCCGGGGGTCTTTCTCCTTCAGGAAGCGACCGGTCCCTGAGAGGGTCCCTCCGGTTCCCATCCCGGCAAACAGGGCATCCATTCTCCCCTCCAGCTGAGACCAGAGTTCCGGTCCCAGGGTTTCATAGTAAGCCCGGGGGTTGTTGGGGTTGGCATACTGGTTCGGGTAAAAGGCCCCCCGTTCCCGGGCGATGCGTTCGGCGACCGAATAGTAACTGCGTGGATCGTCCGGGGGAACGTCTGTGGGACACACCACCACTTCTGCCCCCAGGGCTTCCAGGGTGCGGATCTTTTCCGGGGAAACCTTGTCCATGACCACAAGCACAAGACGATAGCCCCGAACGGCTGCGATCATGGCCAGAGAAAAACCGGTGTTGCCGGAGGTGGGTTCCACGATCCAGTCACCGGGTTTCAGCCGTCCTTCCTGTTCCGCAGCCAGGATCATGCGAAGGGCCATCCGGTCCTTCATGCTGCCGCCGGGGTTCAGCATTTCCAGCTTGGCCCAGATTTCGCGTGGCGGGTTAAGCGAAGGGCCAAAGTGGGTAAGACGCACCAGCGGAGTTTGTCCAATAATGTCAAGCAACGTTCCACGGTTCATGTTGGGTTTTCCTCCATCTTCTCCAGCAAACCGAACGCCCCTTTCAGTGCCAGTGTGGGATCCACGTGCGCCTCTGGAATGTAAGGACGGAGCAGATCGGCACGTCCACCGGTCAGCCACCAGCTGACCTCTTTTTCTCCCATGTGAGCGATCATGCGTTTCCCCAGGGCATGCGCGCCCCGTGCCAGGCCTTCCACCACGCCCACCCGGAGGGCCTCCTCGGTGCTGCATCCGCGTGCATCGGAAGGGGGAGGCGCTGGATCCACAGCAGGCAACGCAGCGGTTCCTGCATGCAGTGCACGAAAAGCCAGATCCATTCCAGGCAGAATGGCCCCCCCCAGCAACCCGCGATGGGGATGGATCACGTTGACCGTGAGGGCCGTTCCCGCATCCAGAATCACGGAGGGGCGAGGCTGTTGCATCCCGAACGCCACCAGCGCCAGGCGATCCTCACCGAGCTGCTCGGGGTGTGTGTAGCAGACCGGCAGTCGGGGACGTACATCCTTCCCTGTCCATACCCGTGTCCCGCGCTGCACGAGGCGCTGAACCACCGCGGAAGTCTGCGGCGGGACCACGCTCAACACCAGGGCGCGATCTGCCCGGGGCAGTTCCTCCGGAAGGGGATAGGCACCCGCTGCGGTTTTCATCATCTCCCCCCGGACACCCCATCCCCATTTCCAGCGTGCGTTGCCCAGGATGATCACGAGAAGGGTTCGTTCTGCCATACCAGGTCGCTCAATTCTTCAAGGGGGAATCTTCGTGCCCCTGTACGGATGTCCTCTATGGTCAGGGTGAGGGATTCGTCCATCCCCAGGAGTTTTCCCTGAAAAGGCTCACTGCGCCAGAGTCCTCGAACATACCGAACAGTGTCCAGGTAGCCTTTCCACAGACGAAAGACTGCCGGGAATCCCTGACGTTTCCAGAGGTCTACCCATTGTGTCAGATGCTGGAGAATGGCTTCTGCCAGCGTATCCAGATCGGGTGGATCTGCCGTGAAGGTGTCCAGGGAAACAGCACGATCGCGGATCTCCTCCGGAAAGGTGTGGACCTTTATGTTCAGCCCGATCCCGATCACGCCCACCTTTCCCCGTAGTTCCCCGAGCACGCCCCCCAGTTTTTTCCCCTGGAGGAACAGGTCATTGGGCAGCCGGATCCTGGGGGGTGGATCCAGAGGGGGAAGCGCATCCACCACAGCGGCCGGGGTGATCAGGGTAAGCTTTTGCAGATCAGGCAGGGTGGCTGGCTGGAAAGCCAGGCTCATCCAGAGTCCGCCTTCGGGGGAGTGCCAGGTATGCCCGGCCCGTCCACGGCCCCGTGTCTGGCGGTTGGCCCGGACCACCACACCTTTCTCTCCTGAGCGAACCAGGCGATAGGCCAGGTCGTTGGTGGAGGGGGTCTCTTCCACGTGGATCCAGGTCCAGCGGGTGGGAAAGGCGATCATGCGTCGCTGGAGGGGGGGTAGGTTCCCTGTCGCACGTCCCGGATATAGGCTTCCACAGCTTCCCTGACAAGGCGTCCACCGTCCAGATACACCCGCACGAAAGGCGGACGAAAATCGGGATAGAGTCCCAGCATATCATGGAGTACCAGCACCTGACCGTCGCAGTGGGGACCGCTTCCAATCCCGATGGTGGGAATCTGGAGGCTTCCGGTCACCGCCCGTGCCGCTTCCGGGTGAACTTTTTCCAGCACCAGGGAAAAGATACCTGCTTCCTCCAGGGCGCGGGCATCCCGGAGCAGCTGTTCCCTGGAGGTGGCGTCCACGGCCTGTGTACGGTATCCTCCCACAGCCTGGACCCGCTGGGGCATCAGTCCGAGATGACCCATCACCGGAATACCCAGATCCACCAGACGCCGGACCAGGGGGAGAATCTCCTGTCCCCCTTCCAGTTTGACGGCCTTTGCACCGGCCTGAATCAGGCGTCCCGCATTGCGGATGGCCTCTTCTTCCGATACCTGGTAGGACAGGAAGGGCATATCCGCCACCACAAAGGCACGGCGGACCCCCCGAACCACCGCCTCCACATGATAGATCATCTGTTCCATGGTGACCCGGTGGGTGGTGGCATGGCCCTGCACGACCATTCCCAGGGAATCGCCCACCAGGATCAGATCGATGCCCGCTTCATCCAGCCAGCGGGCAAAGGAATAGTCATAGGCGGTGAGCATGACGAGCTTTTCGCCCCGTTGCTTTTTCTTTAAAATGTCTGGAAGAGTGAGGGGTTTCGCCATCGCGTTTACTCCACCCGGTTTTTTTGTCTGCGCCTGGTAAAGAATTCCCGCATCAGTGCTGCAGCTTCTTCCCCCAGGGGACCTTTCCTGACCGGGAGTCTGTGGTTTAACCGTGTGTCTTCCGGGATCCGGTAGAGGCTCACCGAACCCCCGAATTTCGGATCCTCGGTGGCATAAACAATTTCCGCCAGTCGCGCCAGGACCGCCGCACCCGAGCACATCACACAGGGTTCCAGGGTCACATACAGGCGTGCACCGTTCAGGCGCCAGTTCCCGAGACGATTCGCTGCAGCGGTGATGGCAATCATTTCCGCATGAGCGGTGGGATCTTTCAGCATTTCCGTCTGGTTGTGCCCGCGGGCGATGATGGTGCCCTCATAGACCACCACGGCGCCCACCGGCACTTCTCCCGAGGCGAAGGCCTTGCGGGCCTCACGAAGGGCTTCACGCATGAAGAACAGATCGCCGTGGATCATGGGTTCAGGATACGATAGGTTTGATGAGATCGGGGCAGCACCAGCAGATACATGCCCCGTGGGAGCGTGCGAAACAGAGGGAGATTCCGCACCCACTTTCCACTGCGAAGGGTTCGGCCTGTGGCATCCACCAGACGGTAGGGCGTGCCCCCGGTAAGGGGAATCGGCACCCGTCCCTGCTGAACCACCACGGTCTGCCGGGACTGGAGCACCGGTCCACCCGGCGTGTGAGCCTGCCAGGCCCACCAGGCGTCCAGGATGCCCCACCCCGAGCGGGGATCCGGTCCTGGCGCTCCCTGATCCATCGCACCGCGGCGAAGAAGGGTGTGGAGTTGATCCGGGGTCAGCGCAGGATCCAGAGAGAGCAGCAGTGCCGCAACCGCCGCCACATGAGGGGATGCCATGGAGGTGCCGCTGGCATAAGCATAACCGCAACCGGAGAGGGAACAGGGAATGGTGGAGGGAATCCAGGTTCCCGGCGCAAGCACATCCATTCCGTCCCCCCAGTTGCTGAAGTCCGCCGGTCGCCCCAGCGAGTCTGCGGCGCCCACCCCCACCACTTCAGGATAGTGTGCAGGATAATAAACCCCCTGTGTGCCATCGTTTCCGGTGGCAGCCACCACAAGCACGCCCTGCTGCCGGGCATACTGCACCGCGGATTCAAAGGCGGGATCCGGACTACTGGAACCCAGGCTCAGATTGATCACCTGCACGCCGGCGGTGTCCACCAGCCAGTAAATCCCGCGCACAATGTCGGATGTTCGTCCCGAATCTGAAGCGAAGGCCCGAACCGCATACAACCCCACACCGGGTGCGATGCCGGCCATCCCCCCGTTGTTGTGGGTGGAGACCATCACACCAGCCACGTGGGTCCCATGCCATTCGTTGGTGTCTGCAGGAAGAGGCGTGTTGTCGTTGTCAATATAGTCTCTGCCTCCCCGGTAGGCGTTCTGGAGATCCGGATGCGTATAGTCCACCCCCTGATCCACCATCCCCAGACGCACCGTGGCTGCTCCACGGGTGAGGTTCCAGAGCGAATCCAGGTGAAGCATCCAGAGATCCCACTGGTAGTGCAGGGTCCACAGGGGGTCGGTGGGTTCATACAGCAGGGCGACCTTTCGGTCGGGCATCACTGCCAGGACACCGGATTGCTGCCGGAGATTCGTTGCTTCTTCCGGGGTGAGATCCAGGACATACCAGCCGGTGGCCGCGTGAACCACGGATGCCACACGGTTGACCTGCGGGTGTTGTCCCGGTGCGACCTGCACAAGATAGGGCAGGGCCACCAGTCCAAGGCTCCAGAGCGTGATCATCATGGGTTGATTGTACACCCCCGCCACAGATCCATCAAAGGAGAACACGGGTTGACAAGCACGTCTCTGTAACGTATATCCAGAATAAAGGGTCTACAGAATGTTGCAGGAGTGTGGGTTGTGTTTTTTCTTTTTCAAACCAGGAACTGATGTGCTCGGAAGAACATTCCCCGTTCGGATGCGCGGCGATGCCCCGGTGTCGGATGTGCATCCTGAGGAGCCGGGAGGATTGAGATGAAAAAAGTATGGAAGCAGGACATCTGGATCGGAATTCTTTCGCTGGTGGTTGGGTTTCTGGCGTGCAACCGGGATGTGGAGCGACAGCGGATTTTGAAGGTGTATGGCGCCGACTGGAGTGAAGACGGACGGGTGCTGGTGCTGGGTCGGTTCACGGATGTGCGGGTAACTTATGGCTGGCTGTGGGGGGCTTCCTATGACACCCTGAAAAACCAGGACGTGATGCTCTGGGTGGACCCGGTCTCCCGGGCCGTGGACAGCGTCTGGGTGATCC
>JALUJC010000253.1 GCA_027053375.1 Caldifarciminota bacterium | reverse complement strand
CTCTTCCTCCAGAAAACGACGAATTCCTTCGCGTAATTCCGCCTCCCCCGCTCCGTCCTCAATCCGTCGAAGCAGGTGCAGCAGGCTCTTCATCCACCGGGTATTCATCACGTACATCATGGCATCCTTTATGTGCAAAATCCCTGCCAGAGAAAAACCACACCAAAAGGGAAGGTGCAATGCCCGCATGCACCAGGAATGTGCACACAACCAGAATCCTGCGAAAAATCAGTGCACTTCCCGGGCCAGAAGGAAGAGGAATCGCCGTTCCACCGGGCGGGATAGGGCTTTCAGGCTATCCGTGGGCAATGCCTGGGCAATCTCCAGAATGTCTCCCTGACGGGAAAGGATCCGGATGGGCCGCGCCCGTCCGGGTGCATAGTAGGCATACCCCACATCGGAGGGACGTTTTTCACGGAGATAATACACTGGCGGCAACCCCCGTGCCTCCAGACGGGCCTGGAGATCCATCACCGTCTGGGCGTCAGGATCAGGATAGGCCCGTGGAAGCCGGCGTTCCAGGAAACGCCGGGCAAGATCCGAAAGCACCGGATCGTGATCTTCCTGCCAGATCTTGAGGGATACCCACACATCAGAATCATCCAGCAAAAGGAAAGATTCCAGGAGTTCTTCTGAAAATGACGTGTGATCTTCCAGGCCATCCACAGCATCTAAAAACCGGCGAAAGGCCGGTGTGAGAAAGGGAGGATCGCCTTCTGCACGCCGATGGCGCACCCTTAAAAACACCGCTTCCAGCAGGGCCTGTGCTGCCAGGTTGGTCCGGTGATAGTAAACCGCCCAGTACATGAGATACCGGGCGATCAAATAGGCTTCCACGGCCTGCATGCCCTTCTCCTCCACCGCCAGCACTTCTTCCCCGTCCAGTTTCAACACGGTAAGGGTTTGCAGGATGCGAACCACGTCAATCTGGCCATGCGGAATCCCACAGAAAAAGGAATCCCTGCGAAGATAGTCCATCCGGTCCACATCCAGCTGTCCATCCAGCAGCTCATGGAAAAAGGTCCGCGGCGCAGGATTCTGCAACATTCGGACCACCCGCTCGGCCACATCCTGTCCAAGAAGCGGTGAGAGCTTGTAGCGAATCAGGGCATAACTGAGCACTTCATGCCGCACCGGGATCAAGGCGTGTTCCAGGGAGTGTGAAAAAGGACCATGCCCCAGATCATGAAGCAACGAGGCCAGCAAAAACGCCTGTTCTTCGTCTTCGGTAATCTGGATCCCCCGGCGGCGCAACCGGTCCACCACCAGACCCGCCAGATGGAAGGCCCCCAGGGCATGCTGAAAACGGCTGTGGTCTGCTCCGGGATACACCATATCGGCGAGCCCGAGCTGCTTGATTCTCCTGTATCGCTGAAAGAAAGGTTGTTCCACCACCTCCAGATAGGGGGAACGGAGTACGATAAAATCCTCATAAAGGGGATCGCGGATATACTTTTCTCTGCTCATTCCAGAAGCTCCTGAATGGTATACCGCGGCGGACGTTCCCCTTCCAGGAAGGAACGCACACTCTCCACCACGGCGGCGGTCATGCGCCCCCGGGTTTCCCGGGTGGCCGACCCGAGATGGGGCAGCAACACCACGCGATCCAGTTTCTTCAGCGCATCCTCAACCTCAGGTTCTCGCTCATAGACATCCAGCCCCGCCGCAAACAGCGGCCCTGATCGGAGCGCCTCTACAAGGGCCCGCTCATCCACGACGGGTCCACGCGCGGTGTTGATCAGGATCGCCCCATCTTTCATGGAGAACAGACGCCTTCGGTCCAGAAGATGATGGGTTTCCGGTGTGAGCGGTACATGCAAACTCACCACATCCGAGACCCGGAGAAGTTCATCAATCGGCAGGAAACGGGCGTCTGTGCGTTCTTCCAGTTCCGGTTTCCGTTTTCGGGAGGTGTACACCACCCGCATTCCGAACCCGGGCGCTCTCCGGGCCACCGCCTGACCAATTCTTCCCGCCCCCACAATGCCCAGCGTTTTCCCATGGAGTTCCACGCCCAGAAAACCCGTGGCCTCCCAGCCGCGAAACTTCCCCCGACGCACATAGTCATCCGCAGGCACCACCCACCGGGCCGCAGAAAGCAACAGCGCCCATGCCAGATCCGCGGTTGCTTCCGTCAGGACATCCGGCGTATGGGTTGCCCACACCTGACGTGTACGAAGCGCACCCAGATCCAGATGATCATAGCCCACGGAATAGGTGGCCACCATCTTCAACGCGGGCGCATGGTTCAGCACTTCCTCATCAATGCGTTCTGCAAGCGAGCATACCAGGATATCCACATCCCGAATCTTCCTGAGCAGGTGTTCTCTGGGAAGGGGACCATCACGTTCTTCCACACGAAGCGTCACGCCCAGCGCCTCCAGGGTTTTGAAACGCTCCATTTCGGGGAACACACGGGTGAGGAAGACCACCATGTCATCCACCTCCCAGCACGCTCATCCAGATCCAGTACACCGGAAGCGCCAGCAACAGGCTATCCAGACGGTCCAGCACACCGCCATGTCCTGGAAGTAGACGGGAACTGTCCTTTACACCGGCATCCCGTTTGAGCGCAGACTCCAGAAGGTCCCCCACTTCACCGGAGAGGGCAACGGCC
>JALUJC010000252.1 GCA_027053375.1 Caldifarciminota bacterium | reverse complement strand
TTGGGGTCCCACTCGAACACGTGCAGACCCACGTGAGCGGGATCCACATCCCCGGTCCCACCGGTCATGGCCAGCAGCACTTCCGGATTTCCGTCGTTGTCCAGATCCCCGATGGCTACACTGCGGGCCGTGGACGTGTAGCCAGTGTATCCGTTTCCGGGATAGGTGTAGATGTGCTGAAGGGTGTTGTCCCCCACCACCTCAAACACGTGAAACCGCCCGCCGTTCTCGTAGTCCGTCATCACGATGTCCGGCTGGCCGTTGCCGTTGATATCCCCGATCACCATGTCCCGCACATACTGGTTGTAGTAGTAGAAGGAAAGGGATGTATCGGGCGGCGTCACGGTGGTGTCAATCACCGTGTCCACCAGGGTGAGATAGGACTGAAGGGGATCGGCCGCATCGTCCGTGGCCACGTACCCGAAGAGGGTGTTGTCCCCTTCCTGCGCCCAGAGGACGCTGAGCATGCCTGCCAGAAGCAGGCCAGACCAGACGCGCTTCATCCTGACACCTCCTGTTCAGGTAGGTTAAAAAGCGAATTGCAGGGCAAACCGTTGAACCCCTTTCAAATAGGGGCCGTAATCACTGTACGCCACATCCAGCCGGGCATTCCCGAACTGGAGTCCCAGGCCTGCAGAGGCTCCTCCCTGGGACTGTTCCATTCCCAGACCCCGCCAGCCGCCCCGAAGCTGAAGGATTCCCCGGATGTCCAGTTCCACACCAAGGTTGACATATTCGCTGTTGTCGTTGGGATGAACCAGATCACCCTCTAATGTGAGCCGGTAGGCGGGTGTACGAAAGGCCTCCCAGGCTGCACCCATCTGAAAGCGCAGGGGAAGTTCATAGCTGCCCAGCCGCAGATCCGCGGGAACCAGCGGGTTCTGGGCTGCGGGATCCACATCGATCAGCACCCGGGTGTCTTCTCCCCGATGCTGAACCTTTCCACCAAAATTGGAAAAGCTCGCGGCCATGGTGAGTCGGGGATGGTCAAAGCGGTACCGCAGTCCCACATCCAGTGCGAAGGTGGTGGCCTGCATGTGCCAGAGGTTTTCCTGGAGCCATTTCAGTTGAAGGCCCGCAGAGAATTCCCGGGTGAACCGCTGGGCGAAGGCCACACCCACCCACATGTCAGAGAAGGAGAAGAATTCCCCTGTGCCATTGGGCGCGGTTTCACGGGTGACTTCTTCGTCAGGAAGTCCCAGGTATCCCAGGCTGAGCCCCAGTGTGCGATAGGCATCCAGGGCCACGCTCATCCCGGTGAAATGATAGCGCGCGTCCGCAAACCAGCGGGTATGGGTGAAGAAGACCCGCGTTCCTGGTTGAGCGGCCAGACCGGCGGGATTCCAGTACAGCGCGGTGGCGTCCGTGGCCAGTGCCACAAAGGCTTCCCCCATGGCGGCAGCACGGGCCCCCACGCCGATTTTCAGAAAGGGCATGGCGGTGGTCCCCACCTTCGTCAGCGCATGAAGGGGGGTGAACCCTGCAAGCAAACAACCTGTCAGGAAAAGGTTTCGAAGCATCCCCTGCCTCCTCATTTCAAAATGGCCAGTTTGCCGGTCACGGATGCCCCATCCGGGGTGGTGATGTGATAGATATACAGGCCGCTGGCCACTTCCAGTCCTTCTCGACTCTGGAGATTCCAGGTCTCAATGGTGGCGGTGGGATCGGTGGGCGCTTTGTGGTGTTCCAGGGTGGTGACCAGTTCTCCCGACAGGGTGAAGATCCGAATGGTGCACTCAGGGGGGAGGTTGATGAAATGGAGTTCACGGGGCCCCCGACCGTACTGGAGGTTGGGATCCCGCACTTCATAGAGCGAGGTAGCCACATAAGGATTGGGCACCACCCGAACGGCCTTCAGATCCCGGGTGCGCGTTTGCTGGACATTCTGGGGATTCACTGTGGCGAACCACAGGGTGTCCTGTGGGGTAAAGGGAATGTGCATGCGAATCCAGAAAGTGTCGCCGGCTGCTGGAGGGATGAAGGTTGGGGAAACCGTGGTGTCTTTCCCGAGCACGAATTTCCATGCCTGGGCCCGGGTAGTGTCCAGGATAAACAGGGCATCTCCCGGGGTGGGGATCACACTGTCTCCATCATCCACCACTTCCACATCCACCGTGTCGCCGGACACCTGATCAAACACCAGGAAGTTCAGGTTGTGCCCCAGAAACGGTGTGGTGTAAACCGTGGAATCGTAAAATACCGCATAGTATTGACCAATCCCGCCTGCGGGTAGCTTCTGCGACGAGAACACATTCAGGTTGGAACCGCTGGGTCCTGACACAAAAGCGGTGTCAAAGTCCAGGGGATCGTTCTGAATCACGAGCCGGATCCCATCAAAGAAGGGCGCATCGGTTTCGCCATGGATCCTGGAGATCCCCTGAAGCAACAGGGTATCCTGCCCTGATGCCGGATCGTGACGCAGCACCGAATAGGTGGTTTCCCCTGCTGCCGTGTCAAAGGTGATCCGGTATTCCATGCCCGTCAGGAGTTCGGGAAAGGCCACGCGAAGCTCTGTTCGTCCTGTCCCCACCCTGCGCGACTGGCTGAGCCAGTGGGTCCAGCCAGAGTCCGCCGCCGGTCGTGCGGGTATCACTTCCACCACGTTGGGGCTCCCCACAAGCTTGGAAG
>JALUJC010000251.1 GCA_027053375.1 Caldifarciminota bacterium | reverse complement strand
GGTCAGGGAGCAGCCACGCTTCACCCTCACCTCCCCATGGGGGTGTACCTCTACCGGTTGCATACACCCGGGATGCAGGAACAGGGGCGTTTCCTCTGGCTCTCCCGCTGATCTTCCTGGCGTTCCCTCCTGCCGCCGCCCCGGCCGGGGCGGCGGCGGACACCCTCCCTCCCGTGGTGGTGATCGCCACCCCGCTCCCCTTTCCGGTGGACCCTTTTCGCAGCAGCGTGGACACCCTCCTCCTTCCTACCGATTCCCGTTCTCTGGCGGACCAGCTGAACCTCCTGGGGGGGCTCTGGCTGCCCACATACGGAGGAGAAGGCTCCATTCGTCCCGTTTCTCTGGAAGGCGGGAGAAGTCGGGGCACCCTTCTGGCCATTCAGGGGATCCCCCTTCCCTCGCTTTTCGGAGAAGGTGCCGACCTTTCGCTCCTACCACCCGCCTGGTTTCAGGAAGCCGCCCTCCTGCGAGGTGGCGCATCGGGCTGGTTCGGTCCGGGCGCCTTTCAGGGTGTGCTGAACCTTCAATGGAATACAACACCGGAAACCCGGGCAGGATGGAGCCCCCATTCGCTCTGGCTCCAGGTCTCTCCAGGTCCCCTGACCCTGTATTCCCTGCTATGGCCCGATATGGATCCCCCGGGAACCTGGATCGCCCTGCGGGGGAAAACTTCCACCGGCTGGACAGGGATGGGGGTATACCGGGATATAAGCCCCCCTTCCCCCACCGCTTTCCCCGGAAGAAAACGTCAGAAGGAGCAGTGGGGGTGGGTGGCCTATCGTTCCCACGTCCAGAAAGGACACGTGTTGTGGTTTGTTGAAAGCATGATGCGTACCTACACGGACACCACCCTGCACCTGTTCAGCCGTCATCGATCGTTGCTGATGCGCCTCACGTTCACCCATCCCCTTCCCCGGGGATGGGCACAGGTGGCGGTGTGGCAGCAACCCCTGCAAAGCACCGAAATGGGCCAACACACCCTTGGCGGTCTACGAATTGCCTGGATTCAGACCCCCACCACCCCCGTCCCCCTTCTTATGGGCGTGCATGCAGAAGCCTATCAGCAGGATCGGCACATCCAGATCTTTCCCTCCTTCCGGATCTCCGCACGCCTGGACACCCACGGCTGGATGCTTTTCCCGGAAGCCTTCCTTGCCTGGAACCCTCCTGCGCCCGGGGATTTATTCTGGAGCGGCGACGCGTTTGCACAGGGAAATCCCGACCTGCGCCCTGAATACCTCCAGGGTGTGACCCTGACACTCCAGCACGCCCGGTGGCCCGTTCGGCTTCGTGGATACTGGAAATGGGCCCGTGATCTCATTCAATGGACCCCCGGCGTCCACGGTCTGTGGATGCCTTCCAACCTGGGCAGAGCCCGGCTTTGTGGCGTGATGTTCCAGCTGTCCATGCGGGGTCTCCGCTTCAGCTGGAGCTGGTTCCAGAACCGCGATGCCAGGGGGCATCCCCTTCTCTATCGGCCAGAACGGCTGGGAAGCCTTTTCTGGATTCCTTTTCATTCTCCCCGCATCCATCCCTGGTTGCACCTCACCTATACCGGGAGCCGGGTGCGTTCCTCGCGGGCCTGGGATCGGCTTCCTCCCCGCCTGGATGTGGGAATCGGGCTGACCTGGACCACCTCGCATGGACAGATCGCCCTGAGCCTTGACCATATGCTGGACGCCCTATGGATTCCGGGTCTGGTGGACAACCGCGTGGGTGATCTGGAGGGTTATCCCCCACCCCGGCGAACCCTGCGGGTGGAATGGAGGATTACACCGTGATGGGATCTTTTTTATGGATGTTGATCACCGTTCTTTCGCTGACCCCTCCGGTCCGGATCTCCTTCACACCAGGAGGCACGGAAATCGGGCTCACCCATCGCAATCTGCTCGTGGATTCCGGTGGAAGGGTATGGGTCGCTGCCCAGGATCGTTCGGGGCTCACCTATCGGATTCTTCTTTTTCAGTGGAATGGAAACACTTCACGCGTGGATACCGTAAGCCTGGGACCTTCTGACAGCAAATGGCCCTCTCTGACCCGCTTCCACGACAGCCTGGTGGTGGTGTGGCATGACTACCGGGTGGCGGGCATTCAAAACGTGGAACTCTTCGGGCGCACGCGCAGCCTGGTGGATGGTGGATGGTCTCCGGAGGTCCGGATCACCTATACCCATGCCGGAAACGGCGGAGACAACTCCTATGTTCCCACCGTATGGTCCCGGGGGGACACCCTGAGACTGGTGTGGTATGACTTCCGGGAAAATCCGGCGCGTGCTTCCGTATATTTCAAACAGCGTGCCCTCAACGTTCCCTGGGACAGTCTGGGAGATTTTCGGGTCAATGCGGACACCTCCGGGCAGGCATGGTTCCCCGCAGTGGCGATCTCCCCTGATGGATTCACCGTTTTCTGGTCGGATGACCGTGCCGGATGGCCCCAGGTCCGGGCCCGAACCTACCATGAGGGCATGGGCTGGGATACTTCGCTGGCATGGGCTCCCTCATCCAGCGCGCAGACCTATCCCGCCGCTGCCCGGTGTGGTGGGATCCCGGCAGCGGTCTGGGAAGAACAGGGCATTCGGGGAAAGGTGGAGGGGGGGCCCGTGGTGGTGTTTTCCACGACAGGCCGTCATCCAGACCTGGTCTCCACAG
>JALUJC010000250.1 GCA_027053375.1 Caldifarciminota bacterium | reverse complement strand
CCGGGCATTGCAGACGCTGGCAGATCGCCTGGAAGGAGAAGGGTTGAAGGTTCAGGCGTATGTGCGAAGTGGTCGCGTCGTGGAAAACATCCTGGAGGAGGGATCCACCCACGATCTGATCGTTCTGGGGATCCGTGGGGAAACCGGTGCCAAAGGCGCCTTTATCGGAACCACTGCGTACCGTTTGATTCAGGGTGTGAACACCCCGGTTCTGGCCATTCCAGATCAGCCGAGGGACCCGGTTCGGGTGGAGGATATCCTGGTGCCTGTGGATTTGTCCCCCTCCTCCCTGCAGCAGATCCCCCGTGCCATGGAACTTGCCGAAGCCTTTCGTGCCCGGGTCACGGTGCTTCATGTGATTGAGTTGCTGGAAACCATCTCCGAGGAGGAACTCTCCCGGGAGTTGTTGCAGGATATCTGGAGACAGCTCAAGGAGCATCATCCAGATCTGCATCCTTCTGCTTCTTTTGGTCTTCGGGTGGTGCGCCGCTACGATGCGGCACCCGGGATTCTGGATGTGGCGCAGGAATCGGGTGTGGATCTACTGGTGATGGGGAGCCGGGGGCGGCATGGTCTGATGAAAGCCCTGCTGGGGAGTGTGACCGAGCAGGTGCTCCGTGCCACGCCCTGTCCCGTTCTGGTGTTCCGTGTCTGATCCCATTCTGGTGGTTCGCGGCGGTCGGCGTCTGGAGGGAGAGGTGACCCTTCAGGGCGCCAAGAATGCAGCCCTGCCGTTGATGGCGGCAAGCCTTCTCTTCACGTCTCCCGTTGTTCTGGAAGGGGTCCCCCGGGTGGAAGATATCCGAACCATGGAACAGCTCCTCAGGGATCTGGGCGCTGAAGTGACCTGGAAGAATGCCCATACCGTGCACATTCATGCTGCCCACCTTCGAGATAACCGCGCACCGTACGAGATCATCCGTCGTATGCGCGCTTCCATTTATGTGCTGGCGCCTCTTCTGGCACGTCTGGGCGAAGCATGGGTGAGCTATCCTGGAGGATGTGCCATCGGGCCACGGCCCATTGATTTTCACCTGCAGGGTCTGGAAGCTCTGGGCGCCCGAATCCAGGTCTCCCATGGGGAGATCCATGCAGAGGTGCAGGCCTTTCAGGGAGGCACCTTTACCTTCCCACGAAAATCGGTGGGTGCGACCATTCAGCTGCTATTTGCCGCGGCAATGGCCCGGGGTGCGGTTCGTCTGTCAAACGTGGCACGAGAACCGGAAGTACGCCAGGTGGTGGATTTCTTCCGCTCCGCGGGTGTCCGAATCACCGACCTTGGTCCGGACACCCTTCTGGTGGAGGCACCGGAGGAAGGGTTGTCCCCTCCAGGTCCAGTACAGATTATCCCTGATCGCATTGAGGCGGGTACCCTGCTCACTGCGGCGGCCATTACGGGGGGGCAGGTCACCGTTCATCGTGCACGCGCGGATCATCTTCCGTCGGTGCTGGATACCTTTCGGGAAATGGGTTGCACGGTGAAAGAGTTTGAAGATCGCATAGAGCTTCAAGCCCCGTCTCCGGAAAACCTTCGTCCATTCCGGATCTTTACCGAACCTTTCCCGGGTTTCCCCACAGACCTTCAGCCCCAGTTTCTTGCGCTGGCAACGCAAATCCCCGGGCGGAGTGTGATCCGGGAGGGTATTTATCCTCACCGTTTTCACCATGCCGAGGAACTCCGCCGGCTGGGCGCCCGTGTGGAAGTGGAGGATGGCACCGCCACGGTGGAGGGCGGCACACCACTTACAGGAGCGCCGGTGGAGGGGCGGGACCTCCGGGGGACTGCAGCGCTTGTGCTGGCAGGTCTGGCGGCCGATGGAGAAACCCATGTTTCTGGGATGGAGCACCTTCTCCGGGGCTACGAGGCGTTCCCGGAGAAACTGCGGCAACTGGGAGCGGAGCTGGAATGGGTGTAAAGCGACCGGTGGTGGCCCTGGTGGGTCGGGTCAACACGGGGAAATCCACGTTGATGAATGCCCTTCTTGGAAAACCACTGGCGCTGGTGGGTGCCACACCGGGGTTGACCCGGGATGGCATCCGGAAGGTGCTCCGCCATGAAGGGGTGGAGTTTGAACTGGTGGATACGGGGGGACTGTTTTCTCCGCAGGAAGATCCCCTGGCCGGGGCATTGCGCAGGAAGATTGAGGAAGAGGTCCGGGCGGCAGACCTGGTGATCTTTCTCGTGGACCTCAAGACGGGATTGACGCCTTTTGATGAGGAAATCGCCGTATGGTTACGAAAGCTGGGGAAACCCGTCTTGCTTGTGGGAAACAAGGGGGATGTGAAACGAAAGGATCCTCAGGAGTTTCAGCGGCTGGGTCTGGGAGAACCCCTGGTGGTGTCCGCGGCGCATCGTCAGGGGCTGGAAGACCTGAAAGATGCCATTGTGGCGCGTCTCGGGGTTAGCACCGGGGAGAAAGAGGCCCCGCAGAAGAAAATCCGCGTGGCCATCTTCGGACGCCCGAACGTGGGGAAGTCCTCGTTGTTGAACCGGATGGTGGGGAGGGAGGTGGTGCTGGTCTCCGATCTCCCCGGCACCACGAGAGATGCCGTGGATGTGGAGACCGATCGCTTTGTGTTTGTGGATACCGCAGGGATCCTTCGTCGCTATCCCGATGATGTGAGTTACTGGGCTGCCATCCGAACAGAGCAGACCCTG
>JALUJC010000249.1 GCA_027053375.1 Caldifarciminota bacterium | reverse complement strand
GGACACCCTTCTCGAACCCGTATGGGAATACGGGCATGATCAGGGTTGCTCCATTACGGGAGGGTTCGTGTATCGGGGGAAACGGATCCCCGCCCTTCAGGGCTGGTATATTTTCGGTGATTTCTGTACGGGCCGCATCTGGGGGTTGCCGGTCAAAGCAAAACCCGCCCGTGCCTATCTTCTCCTTCAGCAGGACGTGATGATCCCCACCTTTGGGGAAGACCTGCAAGGGGAACTCTATGTGCTGGACTACAAAACCGGAACCCTCTACCGCATGGATCCTGCACGCTGATCCATGGAGATTTTGAACCAGCTCCCGGAAGACCACTGGTTGAATCTGGACGGTCTTCTGGCCTTTCTTGCAGTCTACGAAGACGAGGGCCGGCTTCAGGCCTTTCAACAGGTCCTCAAAAAGCTGGATCTCCGGGAAGGCGTGGTGGTGGAAGCCGGTGCCGGACTGGGCAGGTTATCCCGTGTTCTCCTTGAAGTCCTGAAACCCCGCACGCTCTACCTGGTGGAGGAAAATCCCCTGGCCGTGCGCCATCTCCACACCCTGTTTGGCGCAACCCCCGGTGTACGTGTTGTTCAGGGTTTCATTGAATCCTTCCAGCCTGCCGAACCGGTGGACCTTCTGGTTCAGGAGTTCTTCGGTCCCCTCCTGTACGATGAGAGTCTGGCCGCGCTGGAACGTCTCCCTTTTACACCACGTGAGGTTTTCCCCAACGAAGGTCGGCTTACGGTCCAGGTGATTCCCCTCTCTGCCTTTCAGGATCCGGTCCTCACACCCGAAGTGTGGGCACTGTTCCAGGGTGCGCTGGTGTCAGATCTTTTTGATGACTCTGTAGTTCCCTATACCCCTCAGGCCACGGTGCTCACCTGGTCATGGTCCGGAGGTCTCCAGCACCATGAGGTGGACCTTTCTGGCCTGGAAGGTGAAGTCCTTCGCTTTGGCGTGGAAATCCGTCACAACGGAATCCATCTGTGCGATCCCGTGCACTGTCCCAACTGGCCCTTCGTGTACACCCCCCGTATCGGGAATCGTTTCCGGCTGTCCTTCACCTATCACGAGGGATTCAGCGAAACCCGATTCCGCTGGATCAAGGAACCTTAGAAGATCAGCGTTTCGCGATATTCCGGGGCTTCAACCCGGTATCCCTCCCCCACAAGGGTCTTTCGGAAGGCATCCTGTGCCTGTTCCTCCCCGTGAACCAGCACCACCCGCGGAGAACCATGAAAGCGTCCCAGCCAGCTTCGCAACCCCGTACGGTCGGCATGGGCAGAGAATCCGTTAATGGTCCAGATCTGCGCCCGAACACGCACGGTTTCTCCGTAAATTTCCACTTCCTCTGCGCCCTCCACAATCCGACGTCCCAGGGTCCCGCGTGCCTGAAACCCCACAAACACCACGCTGGCTTCTTCTCGCCACAGGTTGTGTTTCAGGTGGTGCTTGATCCGTCCACCGGTGCACATCCCGCTCCCCGCAAGGATGATGGCTCCGCCCTGAAGGTGGTTGATCTCCCTGGAGGCTGCCACACTCCGCGTAAAATGCAGTCCCGGAAACTGAAAGAGCCGCCGGTGTTTGTCCCGTACCACTTCCCGTGCTTCACGATCGTAGCATTCCGGGTGTGCCCGGAATATCCGCGTGGCATCAATGGCCAGCGGGGAATCCAGAAACACCGGGGTGGAGGCAGGAATCTCCCCTGCTTCCTTGAATTCACGCAGAATGTACAGCAATTCCTGTGCCCGCTCCACCGCAAAGGTGGGAATCAGCACATTCCCCCCACGCTTCAGGGTGGTCTGCAACGCCTCCAGGAGTTCCCCGCGGGATTCCTCAAAAGAGCGGTGGTCTCGATCGCCGTACGTGGTCTCCAGAAAAACCACCGCAGCATCCTTCAGAACAGGCGGATCCGGGTCGCGAATGATGGGCTTGTTCAGGTTCCCGAGATCCCCTGAAAAGACCATGGGCACGGGGGCCATAAACTCCACGAATGCGGACCCCAGAATATGCCCGGCGTCCCGGTAAACCCAGCGAAACGGCCCATGCTCCGCTTCCTCTCCATAACGAAGCACATGCCAGGGCAACCGGAACAGTTCCAGCACATCCTCCACGTCATACAGGGGTTCGGCAGGGGGTAACCCCCGACGGGCCCGGCGACGGTTTTCTCGCTCCAGATCCTCCTCCTGAAGATGGGCGGCGTCCAGCAGCATGATCCGTGCCAGGTCCCGGGTGGCTGCGGTAGACCAGATGGGACCCGCAAATCCCTGTCGTACCAGCATAGGGAGTCGACCGATGTGGTCCAGATGCGCATGCGTAAGAATCAATCCATCCAGCCGGGAAGGGGGAAGGGGGAGGGGATCGCGGTTTCGGGCTTCCAGTTCGTGATCACCCTGAAACATCCCGGCATCCAGCAGGATCCGGGTGTCTTCTGCCTCCAGCAAATACATGGAACCGGTCACGGTACGGCCGGCCCCTAAAACCGTGATCTGTACCATGCAGATAGTATAGAGGGTGATCATAAATTCGGCAAGGGATCCACCAGGACTTGCCGGTTCCCTCACCATTCCATAGGCTATGGGATCATGCGGCGCCGGTGGTGGATCCTGGGATTTCTTCTGCCCATGCTGGGGGTGGTGGCGCTGGTTGCCCTGTTCCCCCTGGGT
>JALUJC010000248.1 GCA_027053375.1 Caldifarciminota bacterium | reverse complement strand
CCTCTCCCGCTGGCTCGAAGTGGAAGTGTGCCGTGAGGGCAAACGGTACCGTCAGCGATATGAACGAGGCATTCCGCAAACGCCTCTTGAGGAAGTAGGGGCCTGTGAGCGTTCGGGAACCCGTGTACGCTTTCTCCCGGACGATGAGATCTTTCAGACGACCCGTTTTGAGGCCGATATCCTGGTGGAGCGGCTTCGCGAGCTGGCTTTCCTGATCCCGGGGCTGCGGATCCAGCTGGTGGATCACCGGACGGAAAAGTCCTTTGATTTTCTCTTTGAGGGAGGGCTGCGGGAGTTTGTTCGTTATCTGGATGAAGGTCGGGATCTGCTGACCGATGTGTTCTATCATCGGACCCGGAATGATTCCATTGAAATTGAGGTGGCTCTGGAATACAACACAGGCTACCGTGAGACCGTCCTGACCTTTGTGAACACCATTCACACCGTGGAAGGGGGAACCCACCTCTCCGGATTCCGAAGTGCGCTCACCCGGGCCATTAACGATTATGGGAAACGTGAAGGAATCCTGAAGGATCGGTCCCTTGAGGGGGATGATGTACGGGAAGGGCTCACGGCGGTCCTTCACGTGAAGATTCCCAACCCGCAGTTTGAGGGGCAGACCAAGACCAAACTTGGGAATTCCAATGTGAAAGGGCTGGTGGAGTCCGCACTTTACGAAGCGCTCAACCGCTTTCTGGAGGACCATCCCCGGGACGCAGAAAGAATCCTCCGAAAGGCGCTGGATGCTTCGCGCGCGCGGGAGGCAGCCCGAAAAGCCCGGGAACTTACACGACGGAAGAATTTCCTGGATTCCGACAGCCTCCCCGGAAAACTGGCGGACTGTATTTCCAGGGATCCCGGGGAAAGCGAACTTTTCCTGGTGGAAGGGGAATCTGCGGGGGGGTCAGCCAAACAGGGGCGGAAACGCGAATTCCAGGCGATTCTTCCATTGAAGGGGAAGATTCTGAACGTGGAAAAAGCCCGGCTGGATCGGGCGCTCTCAAGTGATGAGATCCGCGCCATCATCACCGCGGTGGGAACGGGCATCCTGGAGGAATGCGACCCTTCCAAAACCCGGTATGGAAAGATCATTGTGATGACCGATGCGGACGTGGATGGTGCCCACATCCGTACCCTTCTGCTCACCCTGTTCTATCGTCTGATGCGTCCTCTGGTGGAACAGGGCTATCTGTATGTGGCCCAGCCGCCGCTCTACAGGATTCAGAAAGGCAAAAAAGTCCGGTATGCTTACTCCGAGGAGCAGAAGGAAGCGATCCTGGCGGAAATGGGCGAGAACGGCGTGCACATTCAGCGCTACAAAGGTCTCGGTGAAATGAATCCAGATCAGCTCTGGGAAACCACCATGAACCCGGAAACACGGGTGTTGAAGCGGGTTACGGTGGCGGATGCCGCCGAGGCCGACCATCTTTTCTCCATTCTGATGGGAGAAAAGGTGGAACCCCGTCGAGCATTTATTGAGGCATACGCGCAGGAGGTGCAGAATCTCGATGTCTGATGGAAACCGTTTCCCGGAGACGGGGACCATTCTGGTGGTGGATGACGTTCAGGCAGTTCGCCAGGTTCTTCGCGCGATTCTTGAGCGCAAAGGATTTCGTGTTCTGGAAAGTGAGAATGGCCAGAAGGCGCTGGAGTTGCTGGAATCGCTGGAGGAACCCCCGGATGTGATTCTGCTGGATCTGCTTATGCCGGAAATGGATGGGTATGAGTTCCTGCGAAGAATCCAGTCCCATCGCGAGTGGAGGTTGATTCCGGTGATTATGCTGACGGCGCAGGGAGATGCCAAACTGGAAGCCCTGCAGCTGGGTGCCAGCGATTTTCTGCAAAAACCTGTGGAATCTGCGGAATTGATCGCCCGTGTCCGCGCCCACGTGCGGCTCCACCAGTATATTCGGGGACTGGAAGACATTGAAAACATCCTGTATACCCTGGCGCGCATTGTGGAAGCCCGGGACCGATACACCGAGGAGCACACGGAACGGGTGGCCACCTATGCCCTTGCTCTGGCAGACGAAGTGGGGCTTTCAGAAGAGGAGCGAGAAAACCTGCGGAAAGGATCCATGGTCCACGATATTGGAAAGATCGCCCTTCCGGACAGTATTCTGCTCAAACCTGGACCTCTCACTGCGGAGGAGTTTGAGAAGGTTAAGGAGCACCCGGTGGTGGGCTACAGAATCTTGATGGGGGCGCAGTCCATGCGGGGTGCACTTTCTGTGGTACGCCATCATCATGAGCGGTGGGATGGGCAGGGGTATCCGGATCGGCTGAAGGGTGAAAAAATTCCCCTGCTTGCCCGTTTGTGTGCAGTAGCTGATGCCTTTGACGCCATGACCTCGGACCGGCCCTATCGGGCAGGAATGCCCCTGGAACGTGCACTGGACATCCTCCGGGATGGCGCGGGGACCCAGTGGGATCCCGATCTCATTGGATTTGCACTAAAAGTTTTTCCGGAACTCTATCACGGGACGCCTTCTTCCTGACCCCGGCGCAGCATCCAGCCCCGGATCTGCTGACCGGTATCCAGAATCCATTGAGGGCGCAGGCCCCTCTCTTGAAACCAGCGATCCAGCGATGCTTTTCGATTCCTTGAACTCTCCATCAGCACCCACCCTCCCGGGACAAGCACCCGCCACGCACTGGTCCACCA
>JALUJC010000247.1 GCA_027053375.1 Caldifarciminota bacterium | reverse complement strand
GGTCATTCTGCAGGAACTGGGCCTCTCCGAAGCGCAGGAAAACAGCAAACTCCAGCGGTTGCAGGAAGAGTTCCAGGCCCTTCAGAACTGGATGGTCCGGCACCCTCTTCCGGACACGCACCAGGTGTGGGTGCCCGAGTTCCGCACCTACCGGAGAATCTGGCTTCCCTTCCCACCCCTGCCCCGGTTCTGGGAACGCTGGCGCGTGCGACTCCAGGCCTGGTCTCTGTTGCTCCGGTACCGTATGGGGACGCCTTTTGCATCGCTGGCGCAGCGGTATTCCCACCATGCGTCCCGCCGATGGGGAGGGGAAGGCCCCTGGATCTGGAACACCGGAACCTCTCGCCTTGAACAGGCGGTCTTTTCACTTCCTGAGGAAGGCGCCGTCACCCTGCTTGAAACAGAACACGGCATCCTGCTGATCCAGCTGGCAGGCCGTCGCCCGGCACATCGGGCACCCTGGGGAGAACTTCGGGGAGAAGAACGGGCCGCGGCTTTCCTTTACGCCGTGCTCCACCGTCTTCTTGCCCCTTCCACCAAGGAGGTCCTTCCATGAACCTCTGGATGGTATGGATCCTTTTATCCCAGATCATGCCGCCACCCGGCATCCATGTCCGGGATTATGCACGACATCGTGATGAGCCCCCGGCCATCCAGGCCATGTTGCCGCCGGGGCAAACCCCCCGTCCCTTCACGCCTGCACCCCACAAGATCAACCGCACAGTCTATGGCTTCTATCCCTACTGGGTGTCCTGCTGGCAAACGCTTCGCTGGGATCTGCTCACCCACATCGCCGTGTTCGGGGTGGAAATCGGGGCCACGGGCCAGGTGGTCAACGCCCATGGCTGGCCCGGAAGCTGGGGGGCCCTGGTGGATACCGCCCATGCCCACGGTGTCCAGGTTCACCTCACCATCATCCTGTTCAACGGCGCGGACATCCATACCGTGCTCACCGATCCGGTGGCCCGCGCCACAGCCATTCAAACCATCCGCAACCAGGCGCTGGCCGGAGGTGCCGATGGGGTCAACCTGGACTTTGAGGTGCCCTATGCCTCCGACAGCACCGCGTTTGCTTCCTTCGTCAACGAACTCGCCGACAGCCTGGCGGCGGACAGCCTGAAACTGGTGGTGGACGTGACAGCGGTGAACTGGAACAACCGGTACCAGGTTGCCTCGCTCACCCAGAACGCCGACCTGTTTATCATGGGTTACGACTACCACTGGTCCGGCTCCTCGGTGGCGGGCCCGGTGGCCCCGCTTCAGGGAGAGACGTACAACGTCACCGCCACGGTCACCTACTATACGCAGAACGCCACCGGACCGGATCGTCTGATCCTCGGCGTGCCGTACTACGGGTACAACTGGCCCACGGCCAACGGCAACCGGGGATCCAGCACCCGGGGCTCAGGGACCGCCGTGCTCTATACCCAGGCGGCGTCGGACACGTCGGTGTACGGGTATCTCTGGGATTCTGTGACGCTCACGCCCTGGTACCGATACACCGTGACCAACGACGGGTGGTACCAGACCTGGTTTGACGATTCCGTGTCCCTGGGGCTGAAATACGACCTGGTCAACAACCAGAACCTTCAGGGCGCGGGGATGTGGGCACTGTGTTACGACGCGGGACACGGGGAACTCTGGAACACCCTGGCTTCCCATTTCGGCGGTCCCCTTCCCCCGGCCCGGATCCCTTACTGGGGCGTGTGGCAAACCCCCGGGGGATCCCTGCGGGTATGGCTCCCCTCCCTCACCAACACGGACAGCATCCTGATTGAACGATCCAGCAACGGCGCGGTGTACACCCCCCTGGTCACCCTTCCTTACGACACCCTGCTGGACCTGACCGGGCTTCTTCCTCCGTTCACCCTCTCCTATCTCCGCGTCCGGGCGCTGAATGCCCAGGGAAGCAGCCAGACCTCGGAAGTCCTGGCCGTGGTGCCCTCCGACACCGGAATCCCCATCCTTCTGGTGAACGGGGTGGACCGCGAGGCCGGCACCATCAACACCCATGACTTTGTCCGTCAGCATGCCGCCGCCATCTGGACCCACCACCACCCCCTGACCGCTGTCTCCAACGAACTGGTGGAATCGGGGCGGGTTTCTCTTTCGGACTATACTGTGGTGGACTGGATTCTCGGGGAAGAGGGCACCTCCACCCACAGCTTTACGCCCGCCGAACAGGCGGCCGTCCAGACCTATCTGGAGGGAGGTGGAAAGCTCTTTGTTTCCGGTTCAGAAATCGGGTATGACCTGGTCCAGCAGGGTTCCACGCAGGATCAGAACTTCTATACCCATTACCTGAAAGCCACCTATCTTGGGGACGATGCGGCCACCCACAGCGCCGCCGGTGTGAACGGAACCCTGTTTGATGGGCTCACGGTGGCTTTTGACGACGGAACCCATGGGGGGTATGACGTGGACTACCCGGACGGGGTGGGGCCTGCCGGAGGGTCGGTATCCGTGATGACCTACACCGGAGGCACCGGCTGGAGCGCGGGTGTGGCGTACACCGGGACCTTTGGGAACAGCACCACCCCCGGCCAGCTGGTCTACCTGGGATTTCCTTTTGAAATGGTCTACGATTACACCCTTCGCAACGTCCTGATGGGACGGATCCTCGGCTATTTCGGTCTGCCTGTGGCGGTTCAGGAACCCCCTTCCAC